>JAJBVC010000031.1 GCA_020860025.1 Clostridiales bacterium
CTTATAATTTAATTCGTCAATATTTTATCAAAAAATTATCAAAATTAAATGAATAACTATTATCATTGCAAAAAAATCCACTGATATATTTTACTTTATATCAGTGGAAAAATAGATTTAATATAATAATGTTTCATTTTTGATTTTCGTGAAGTATATTTTTAATATTTTTGACACTTAGGCAATCCGCTGTTTTAAGAAGTCGTTTATATCTGTCCATATTATACTGCGAATGTTCTGTTTCCTTACTCCAAAGGTGCATAGTCCAGCTGTCATTTCCAAAATATGTACATATCATAACACCGATAACAGCCATTTTTATTTTTGATAGAATATCATAGTCATAAACTGCTGTAAGAAAATATCTGAAAATAAAATAGCAGGCAATGTTTTCATTATATACATCGTTTGAAATATGCTTTATTTTTGCATTATTGACCTTGTTTAGATATTCGGGATTTATTAACTCAGGATTACGAAAAACATCAAAAAATTCTATTTTTTCTCCGCCCTCGCAATAATCGTCTAAATTTTGCTGAAGCTCTTTGCCGTAATCGAGCAATTCAGACAAACGAACACAAATATCCTTTGACCTGTCACAAACGATTGAATACGCTTTTTCACGAGCTTTGACAAGATAAAAATATGTTTGCGCATCAATTTCATTAAGTTCGGGAGGCTCGTCAATAAACTGCTGTGTAAATGTCATAGGCTCTTTAAGTTCAAACATCATATTGCTTGCCACAGGGCAGGAAAAGGAAAGTCCCATTTCCCTCGTTCCGCCGAATGTGTTAATAAATCTTGGGAAAGTTCTGCACGTATACGGAGTATGCTCGCCGCCGATTGCAATATGCATATCGCACAAATTATCGCTGTTCAAAAACGGACAGCGTTTTTTATCGGCAAGGTGAAATATGGTATTGCCAAATTCGTCCTTATCAAGAACAGAATCTATACGCTCTCTTATTTTCCCTGTAAGCGTTTTATAATAGTTTAAGGATTCATCATCTGCGTCCACTTCCCAGCCTTGGCAGCAGGAATCGGGGCAATCTCCGGCTATACATTTAAAATTTTTATAAAATGACGGTGTTCTTAGTATCATGGCTTTTAATCATTCTCAAACAGCGGGGTTGAAAAATAACGCTCCGCAGTGTCGGGTAATACTGTAACGACTGTTTTTCCTTTGCCGAGCTTTTTGGCAAGTTTCTTTGCGGCGGCAACATTTGTACCGCTGCTTATTCCACACATAATTCCTTCTAACCTTGCCAAATCCTTTGAAGTCTGAATAGCTTCTTCGTCTGTGATTATACATATATCTTCATAAATCTTCTGATTAAGAATATCGGGAATAACACCGTCTCCTATACCCATTTGATTATGAGTACCGACGGTACCGCCTGCAAGAATAGCTGCGTTTTCAGGTTCAACCGCCCAAATTGTTATGTTAGGATTCTGCGCTTTAAGCACTTCACCTATACCTGTTATTGTTCCACCTGTGCCTATTCCGGAGCAAAAGCCGTCAATAGAACCTGCAACCTGTTCCATAATTTCAAGACCTGTATGATGTCGGTGTACCATTGGGTTTGCGGGATTTTCAAACTGCTGTGGAATATATACATTAGGATTTTCATCACGCATACGAATAGCTGTATTAAGACATTCTTCAATACAGTCGCCAATATTGCCTGCGTCATGAATTAAAATTACTTTTGCACCGTAATGTTCAACAAGCATTCTGCGTTCATGGCTTACAGAATCGGGCATAATTATAATTGTCTTGTAGCCCCTAACGGCACCAACAAGAGCAAGACCGATACCTTGGTTTCCGCTTGTAGGTTCTACAATTATTGTATTATCGTTTATTAAGCCCTTTGCTTCCGCATCGCAAATCATATTGTAAGCGGTTCTTGTTTTTATAGAACCGCCGACATTAAGTCCCTCAAATTTAACGAGTATTTGAGCAGAGTCCTCATCTACCATTTTTTGCAGTCGAATCATAGGTGTATGACCGATTGCTTCAAGTACGTTGTTATAAATCATTTTTATAGCCTTTCATGCTGTGAATTTTATAGTTTAAACAGTGAACTTTCACCGTTACCTTTGAATTTATATTAACTATTTTAACACATAATACTAAAAAGGCAATATAATTTTTTCTGTCTCACTAACTAATTAAATCAACTAATGTTGATATTTAGTTGAAAAAAACTTGAATAATTTGTTACATAATAAAATGTGAAGTTGAAATCGTTAATAAAAGGAGAAAATTCTATGGCATTCAGTGATTTTAAAAACAGCGTTACCCGTTCTGTAGTTTCAAAGGCAATAGACGGAGTCCTTACATATGTCGGCAAAGAACGGCAAAATGCACTTTTAAAAATAGTTGACCTTGCCGAAAAAGTTATGAGCGACAAATTCAAACCCGAAACATTTGATTCGGTAAGAAAGCTTATTAACGACCCTGATTCTAAATGGATGAATTATCTTTATACGCTCATAGATGAAATAGATCCCAACGTGTTTAAAACTCATGTTTTGAATATAGGCTACCAATCAGCTTTTTACGGCTATTCAAAAACAGTGGAATTTCACAAAAAGAACGGTTTTAACATTCCTTGGATTATTCTTTTGGATCCGACATCGGCTTGCAATATGCACTGTAAAGGTTGCTGGTCAGCTGAATATGGCCCAAAATTATCATTAAGCTACGATGAACTTGACGATATAATCACTCAAGGCGAAGAACTCGGAATATATTTATATCTAATGACCGGCGGTGAACCGCTTGTAAGAAAAGACGATATAGTAAAGCTTGCTCAAAAGCATAAAAAATGTATGTTTTATGCTTTTACAAATGGAACGCTCGTTGATGAAAAATTCTGTGAGGATATGCGACGCTTAGGAAATATATCCCTCGGAATATCCGTTGAAGGATTTGAAAAGGAAAATGACTCACGCCGAGGAAACGGACATTTTGCAAAAGCCGTTGAGGCTATGGACTTACTAAAAAAACACGGTCTGTTTTTCGGAACTTCAATATGCTATACATCAAAAAATTATAAAACCGTTACAAGTGATGAGTTTTTAGATTTCTTAGTTGAAAAGGGTGTAAGATACAGTTGGTATTTTCATTATATGCCTGTCGGAAATAATGCCTCGACAGATTTACTTCCGACTCCCGAGCAAAGAGAATATGTACTTCACCGTCTCAGAGAAGTAAGAGCGATGGAAGGCGGTAAACCAATATTTACTCTTGATTTTCAAAATGATGGGGAAGCGGTCAAAGGCTGCGTTGCCGGCGGTAAATATTATTGCCATATTAATCCAAACGGCGATGTTGAGCCTTGTGTATTTATTCATTATTCCAATGCTAATATTCGGGAAAAAACACTTCTTGAATGTCTCAGCCAGCCGCTCTTCCGTGAATATCAAAAAGCACAGCCGTTTAATGATAATATGCTTCAGCCGTGCCCGATGCTTGAAAATCCCGAATGTATAAGAGAACTTGTTGAAAAAACGGGAGCAAAAAGCACGGATTTGCAAAGTCCCGAAGA
Organism: Clostridiales bacterium; assembly: GCA_020860025.1. Classification (GTDB taxonomy): domain Bacteria; phylum Bacillota; class Clostridia; order Oscillospirales; family Acutalibacteraceae; genus Eubacterium_R. The sequence continues at coordinate 3,555 of JAJBVC010000031.1, forward strand.
TGTTCATGACCTGTGTGCAAAATGCGCAAAGTATGCAAACGATTGGGCGCCAAAAGCTGATGAAATTTGGAATAATCCCGATAATCACATGGGTAAGAAAAAATCAAACAGAAATATTATTTAGAGTGTATTGGATAAATAGTTTTAAGGCGTTCGCAGATTTATGATGCGAACGCCTTTTCGTATGATTCTATATAATAAACCTCAATACGTATTAAATAAAACTTGAAATGAATATCTCAAGTCCTATTAAAATCAAAATAATTCCGCCTAATATACCGGCTTTTCCCGCAAGCTTCGTTCCCGCTTTTTTGCCTATAGCAAGACCGGCAAGGCATATAAAGAAAGTTACAATGCCGATAATTAAACCCGAAAGAGCGCTTCTGCCAAACTGTAATCTGAAATCGCAAAGCCGACTGAAAGTGCGTCTATTGATGTTGCAATGCCTTGAACCAATAAAGCGCCGATTCCGACTGCAGGCTTTTCGTCAATATTACCCTTGTTTTTTATTCCTTCATATAGCATTTTACCGCCGATAAATCCAAGAAGTATAAGTGCAATCCACGGAATAAATTTTTCAAACGCTGTAAAATATTGTACTACAGTCGATACGCAAATCCAGCCAATCATCGGCATGGCAAATTGAAAAACGGCAAATATTCCGGCTATTCCCGACATTTTTTTACCGCTCATTTTTAGCTCGTTCAAACCGTTTGCAAGTGAAACAGAAAAAGCGTCCATAGCAAGTCCTACACCAAGCATAACGCTGTTAAAAAAGAAAGTAAAAGTCAGATTCATTATAATTTCTCCTAAAAAAGCAACTGTTTTTTGCTTTATGAATTGTAATGAAAGCTATAGAAAATAAAAAACCGTCGGGTATACCCAACCATACCCGACGTCAAAAGACTCCACGTATAGCTTCCAAGTTATACGTGAGTCTCGCAAATTAAAACAAGCCAGACCTAAAACGGTCAGTATGTTGACTTGCTACGCTTTATTTGTAGCGCTTGCTACTCCCTCACTTAAAAGCATCTTAACCGACAATATTAAACTGAAAATCAACTAAACTTCAACTTTTGTTGAAACTTGTATAAACATATAAAAATGAAATGTATTATTGTCTGAAATTGATTGTCCAGTAGGCAGGTGCTGTTTTAAATACCATTATGCTTACAGTCATAATCAGGTAGTCCGCAACTATTAAGGCGCCTGCTATATAATCTATTTTCAGTAAAATATCATATGGGATTTTTTGAATTTTTTTCATAAGCGGAGTAAAGAAATACTCCATTAAAATCATTACGCCGAGCGACATTGCCGTGCAGGTCGGAACGCTTGTATACTGCGTTACGTGAAGCGGTATACCGCTGTAGTTCCAAAGCTGAATGCCCGAAATTTTTTCAAATAAAAAGCCTACGACTATTTCGCCGAAGAATACAAAGAAAAAGACTGTGCAAAAATAATATATTTGTGAAAGTGTTTGGCTCTTTTTGTCGTCTTTGTTTATAATTCTAATATTAAAAAATCTTGCTTTTTTCGGTGTCCCGAGAGCAAGATACAGCGCCCACATCGCAATTGAATAACAAAAAAGAAACGGCAAAAGTTGGTTTCGTGAATCAAGTATTCCTTTAGATATAAGACGAAAAAGATTTTCCACCCAATAACCGATGTGTGCAAATACAAGACTTGCAAGCCAAAGGTGACTTATGTCATAATCGTACATTTTTATTATTTTTCGGGAATTTACTTCTTCCTTAGTAAATATGGGCGTTTTATGTGAAGATTTTGCCTTTTCCATAATGTTCTCCAATTTTTTATAACATTAAATTAAATAAAATGATGATTTATTGTTTTTCACAAAAACAGTGGTAAATAATTACTTCTCTTTTTTAGAATGTGCAATCAACAATCCGTTAATCATTAAAAATAATCCCGATATAAGAAATATCCATTCTCTAAGTATCCATTCGGAAGCAATCAGCATTGCCCCAACTACAATAGTAACTGCCGACGATATGATTGAATAGCTGTCATTAAAACTAATACTTTCGATGAGTTCAATAACGCCTTTTAAAGCAAAAATTATTCCGAGTATAAGCAAAACGGTACTTACAAAAAGCCAACCGCCTAAAATTAAAACAACGCCTATAATTGTTGTAATCACACCGCTTACAGTTGACTTATTTATAATTTTAATAATCCCGATAACAACCATTACTGCACCGATAATTGTCACAGCCCAGTTGATAATCTTGTCATTTGATATAAAAAGAATGAATCCTGTTACAATGTACAAAATCGCAGTAAGGCGAGAATTATTGTCTTTTGATGAAAATCCTTCCGGCACTAAAAACACTCCTTTGCTTTTTACGCCGATATTTTAACTGATTCTTTTCAACTTTCACTCAACTGAAAATCAACGATTGTTGAACTTGGGTTGAAAAAAGGTTTATAATATTTTTATAGCCTTAATATGATATTTTGCATTCATATAAAAATTAATGTCGTTTGACAATATGCGGTAGCACAAATATAATATAAATAATAGAGTGTACTGCGAAACGGAAAGGATAAAACATATGTTTAAAATACTGATTGTTGAGGATGATATGGAGCTTCGCCATTTATTTGCTCACGTCTTTATAAAAAACGGTTATACGGTAAAGGAAGTCTCAAACGGTAAGGAAGCCCTCGACGCTATGGAAAGCGATTTTTTTGATATTATGGTTTCAGATATAATGATGCCTGTGATGGATGGATATGAGCTTGTCCGTTCGCTTCGTGAATCTGGCAACAATATTCCTATTCTTATGATTACAGCAAAAGAAGCGTTTGACGATATGCGCCTTGGATTTCTTTCGGGCACGGATGATTATATGATAAAGCCGGTAAATGTTAACGAAATGGTACTGCGTGTTCAGGCGCTTTTACGCCGTGCGCAAATGATAAATGAACGAAAACAGACTATAGGCAATACCGTTTTGGAATATGACACTTTTACCGTAACAACAAATGATAAAGCAACCGTTTTGCCTCAAAAAGAATTTTTGTTGCTTTATAAAATGGTTTCATATCCCGGAAGAATTTTTACAAGACAGCAGCTTATGGATGATGTTTGGGGATATTCCTCGTATAGTGAATCTCATACCGTTGATGTTCATATAGGCAGACTGCGAGAGCGTTTTCGTGATAACAAAGATTTTAAAATTGTTACTATGCGTGGAGTAGGCTATAAGGTGGTAAAGCTATGAAAAATTCACAGAGAAACGGAACCACCCGCCAAAAAATAGCAACCTTTACCGTCAGGACAAGCCTAACTGTATTTATCGGTTTAGTAGTATTGATAAGCGTTTTCATCGCTGGGTTAATTGCCGGTTTATTGGAAACGGTCTTTCCGACGTTAAAAAATATACCGCAGCTGATACAAGTAAACATCTTAAGTCTTTTAATTGCCGTATTCGTAGGAACGATAGTAGGCAAAATGTTTTCAAATCCGATTCGTAATTTACTTGACGCTATGAAAAAAGTTGCGGACGGAAATTTTGATATAAAGCTGGAAAATCCGCCTGCGACAAAAGAAATGCGTGAAATATTTGAACAATTTAATATAATGGTTGACGAACTGCGTTCTACAGAAGTTTTGAAAAGTGATTTTGTGTCAAATGTTTCGCACGAATTTAAAACGCCTATCAATGCAATAGAGGGTTATACGACTCTTTTGCAGGGTACGGACAATATAGACGAGGTTGAAAATTCTTACATAGAAAAAATTTTATTAAATACAAAAAGGCTTTCATCACTCGTTAATAATATTTTGCTTCTGTCAAAAATTGAAAATCAAACAATACAAGATTCAAAATCGGAATATGCACTTGATGAGCAAATAAGAGAAGCAATTTTAGCATTAGAATCCTTATGGTCGGTGAAAAATATTGATTTTGATGCTGATTTGGATGATATACGTTACTACGGAAATGAAAATCAAATGTATCACGTATGGTCTAATTTGATTAGCAATGCGGTTAAATTCAGTCCCGACGGCGGAATTATAAAATTATGTCTGACGCAAAATGACAAAAATATAATTTTTACAATTGATGATGAGGGCGTCGGAATTTCCGAAGAAACAAAGAAACATATTTTTGATAAATTCTATCAGGGCGATACTTCTCATAAGCAGGAGGGTAACGGACTCGGACTAACGCTTGTAAAACAGATTTTGTCACTAAACGATGATAAAATAGACGTTGAAAATCTGCCTGAAAAAGGCTGTCGCTTTACAGTTATACTAAATGTTAATACTCCAAAAAAATAAGCGGTAAATAAACATATAATAAAACGGTATGCAGACTTAAAAGCATTGACTTTTATCTGTATACCGTTTTTTTGCGAAAATTTAATCTTTTGAAAAAACATATTGAAAAAATAAAAAAACTATTGCAATTTAATTTATGTTCTGTTATACTGTAAATAGTTAATGAGGATATGTCCTTATTACTAATAACAATATAATAAAGATTTGCAATCATTTGCATAGGGGGTGGTTAAAATGTCAAACGTCACAAGAGAGCAGAGTGAACTGACGAAAGAGATGATTGTAAATTCGGCAGCCAAAAGCTTTTTGGAAAAAGGCTTTACAAATACAACCGTCAGGAACATCACTTCAAGAATCGGAATCAGCACAGGCGCTTTTAACAGTCATTTTCGTACAAAAGAGGATGTGCTTTGCGAGCTTGTATCTCTTGTTTTAAATCAGCAATTTGCGGTGACGGAAAATCTGCTTAAAGACAAAACAAACGATAAACTGCTGATTTATGCTGCTGAAACCGCACTACAGCTTCATATTGTCGAAATGAACGAAAATTTGCGTGACGTTTATTCATCGGCATACTCACTTCCTAAAACGTCTGCTATTATTCAGCAGACAGTTACGGGAAAGCTTGAAGATATTTTTAAAGAATATCTGCCCACGCTTGAAACAAAAGATTTTTATCTGCTGGAGATTGCCACAGGTGGCATTATGAGAGGGTTTATGACAGTGCCGTGCAATATGTGGTTTTCAATGGATATGAAAATTGTAGCGTTTTTAAAAAGTGTGCTTAGGCTTTACAGTATATCAAATGAAAAAATTGATGAAGCAATAACATTTGTCAAAGGCTTTGATTTTGATGCAATCGCAAAGCAGACGGTTGATGGCATTTTCAAATTTCTTGACAATCAAATGAAAAATTTACAATAAAACAACTGTAACAGGTATTTACAAAAAAGGAGAAATAAAATGACTAAAAATTTTAAAACAAAATTAACAGTTCTCATTATGGTGGTATCAATGTGCCTTGCCTTTATTCCGACAACGACATTTGCAACCGAATCAACGACTAATGGAACGACTATCAACGGACAGCTTAATATATCAAGTCTCAGTGATGATGCAAGTTCAGACGGTTGGAGTTGGGTGGAATCCACAAAAACGCTTACTCTTACCAATCTGACGATTGTCAATGATGATAACAATTATAAAAGTGGGATTATTTTGCCTGATATTTCAAACGAAGAAACAGCTACAATTGTTTTAGTGGGAGATAATTATATTTCCGGTTTTAATCAAACATATGGAAGAGCATTTGCCACTGTTTCCGATGTAAATGGCAATGTTCGTGGTAATCTTACAATTACCGGTACCGGTTCGCTTACTATTTCAGACGGTGGCTATATTCAAAACGGTAGTTTCTTAAATGTAACAATAGACGGTGCTACTCTTACTTCAAACACCTCTGACGGTTGGATGGTAAGTGAAGTCTTTACCGTGAAAAACGGAGCGACTGTTAATATTACAGTTACCGAAACATCAGCTAACGCTGTTTATGCTCTGCAAGGTATAGAAATCATTGACAGTACAATGAATGTATCTCTTACTAACAGTACTCAGACCGGACTTTGCGGATTCAATACAACTAAAACCAACACTGATGTTTCTGTTGTAATTGAAAACAGCACCGTTACCATAACAGGTGAAAATACGAGTTCCGCAATTTATTGCCGAAGCTATTACGGCGATGCTTCTTTGTCTATTGTAAATTCTACTGTTACCATAGGTGAAAATTCATCTTGGGGCATTTATTGTTATGCTGCTACGGGAACCGGTTCTGCCGATACATATATTGAAGATTCAACTATCAACATTGACAGTACAGCCGGGGTCTACTCTAACAGCAGTCTTACTTTGGCAGGAGATGTTAATATACTTACCGACAGCAACAGGCAGGTTTTGTGCAGTCCTTCACTTGTCACGGACGATTTGGGAGATAACGCAAGTATTCAAGGCTATTCTCGTCAGGGAGATGATATTTTTTATCTGACAGACTATACTCTTACTACTGACTTTGAGGTCACAACCGGCAGAACGCTTACAATTCCCGAAGGAGTGACTCTCACTCTGGATGGTAATACCAATCTTACTTCTGTAGATGATGAAGCAATTACAAATAACGGTACTATTGTTGTTTCTTGTAGCAGTGCCGGAGGTGTTAAAGAGAGTGCATTAAACAGTGCAAGTATAGGTACGATTGAAACAAGTCACACCGAGGGCGAATCGGTTATTGAAAATGAAGTTGAGGCAACCTGCACTGAGGACGGTTCATATGACATCGTAGTATACTGCAAAGAGTGCGAAGAGGAACTGAGCCGTGAAACAGTTACAGTTTCCGCAACAGGTCATACTTGGGATGAAGGAGTTGTCACAACTCAAGCAACCGAAACGACCGACGGAGTCAAGACATATACCTGTACAGTGTGCGGTGCGACAAAGACAGAAGTTATTCCGGCAACCGGTGAAACGACAACACAGTCTGATGAAACCACTACTGCAACGCAGACCGAGTCAACAACCGCCGATGAAAGTACAACAGACGAAACAACCGCAACTACACAGGCGGATGATGAAACAACCACGACCGCAGTTGCTGAAACAACAACATCTGCTGATGATACAACAACGACTACAACTACAACAGCTTCAAATTCATCATTAACATCACCAAATACAGGAAATGATAATTCGCTGTTCATATTGGCAATGTTCGTTTGCGCATCGGGTCTGATTTTAGTATTAACATTCAGCAGAAAACAAAAGTCGAAGCAATAAAAATCAATAACACAAAATAGTAAAAGTGCCGAGAGTATTAAACCCTCGGCACTTCGCTTATAAAATATTGTTACTATTTAATTTATAAAAAAATAAAGCCCTTTGGAAATCAAATGATAACCAAAGGACTTTGGTGCGAGAGACGGGACTTGAACCCGTACGAGTCGCCCCACACGCCCCTCAAACGTGCGCGTCTGCCGATTCCGCCACTCTCGCTCAACGATAAGAATTATAACAGAGCATAAAGCATTTGTCAACACTTTTTTCAAAAAAGTTTATGTTACAGTGTATGTTCGTTAGAGATGTGCCGCATAAAAGAGACAGTAGATGAGAAAATCATATTTTTATATGTTTCCTTAGTTTAAAATCTTCGTCAGTTTTAATTAAATAGTTTTTATCTTAAACATCCGCCGATAAATTTACAAAAGTTCTCCGTACTTTTTTATATATGTCTTTTTCATTACAGTTGCAAGTATCATATAGCAAACGATAATTATCAAAAGGAATATAAAATATGTGAGCGGAAGAGGTGAGAAGCCAATCGCAGCACCAAACGAGGTGAACGGAATAACAGTGAGAATACCTATACCGGCAAAGCTCAAAATGGTTACAGGCAAAGATGCACGGCTTTGAATAAACGGGATTTTGGGAGTTCTGATCATATGAATGACAAGAGTTTGACTCCACATAGATTCCACAAACCAACCTGCCTGAAATACGCTGATAAAAAGTGATAATGCAGAAGAATCGGTAATTTGACTATACATCTGCCCACCGCATACAATAGGGCATATAACAAAGTACATTAACAAATAAGTTATAATATCAAATACAGAACTGGTAGGGCCTATCCACAGCATAAATTTGCTGACAGATGACGCATCCCATCTGCGTGGGGTACTTAAAAATTCCTTGTCAACATTGTCCCACGGAATCGCAGTGCAGGAAATATCGTATATCAAATTGAGTATAATCAAATGAAGTGACTCCATAGGCAAAAACGGCAAAAAAGCACTTGCCGCAAGCACCGAAAACATATTGCCGAAATTTGAAGAGGCGGTTATCTTTATATATTTTATAATATTGGCATATGTTTTTCTGCCCTCAATAATGCCTTCCTCCAAAACGGTCAAATCTTTTTTGAGCAGAATAATATCCGCACTTTCCTTTGCAACATCAACGGCACTGTCTACCGAAATGCCGACATCCGCCGATTTCATTGCGGCTGCGTCATTGATTCCGTCACCCAAAAAACCTACTGTGTGTCCGTTCTTTCTTAACAGCGAAACGACACGAGATTTTTGCTCAGGTGTAAGTTTTGCAAAAACATCGGTTTTTTCAATAACCTTACTAAGCTGCGAATCGCTCATCATATCCAAATCAGAGCCAAGAAGCATATTTTTTATTTTAAGACCGACCTTTTTACAAACGGTTCGAGTCACTCTTTCATTATCGCCGGTTAAAATTTTAGTTTTGACTCCACGAGCCTTGAGCGCTTTTAAGGCGGATGCAGAAGTTTCTTTAACAGGGTCAAGGAATGCAAGATAACCGAGCAAGACCATATCACATTCGTCTTCAGCTGTGAAAGCTTCATTTGCTGATTGATAACTTTTTTGTGCTATGACAAGAACTCTGAAGCCGTTATCGTTAAGACTGTCAACAATATTCAAAATCTGCTGACAAACATCCTCGGTTAAAGGTTTAACTGTGCCGTTACATTCGGCGTAAGTGCAAACAGCAAGCATTTCCTCAGCCGCTCCCTTTGTTACCATCTGAATTTTTCCCTGCTTATCCTTTACGACCGTAGTTAAACGACGACGGGTAAAATCAAACGGAATTTCGTCAATTTTTATATAGTTTTTTGATAAATCAAGCAGTTGAGTATTTTTACTTTCTTCTTCCTCAGTCTTGTTTATTATTGCTATATCCATAAGATTTTTGTATCCGGTTTGAAAATAACTGTTAAGATATGCATGGCGTAATACACGTATATCTTCTTGTCCGTCTACGTTTAAATGATATTCAAGCACAACATCATTTTGAGTTAATGTTCCTGTTTTGTCTGTGCAAAGAATATCAATAGCACCGAAATTTTGTATTGCGTTTAGATTTTTAACAATCGTTTTCTTTTTGCTCATTGTCACTGCGCCTTTTGCAAGACAAGTTGTAACAATCATTGGCAGCATTTCCGGCGTAAGACCGACCGCAATCGAGATTGCAAACAGCAATGCGTCCATCCAGTCACCCTTTGTAAAGCCGTTTATGAAGAAAACGACAGGTACCATAATCAGCATAAAGCGAATCAATACCCATGAAACGGAATTAACGCCCTTTTCAAATTCTGTTTGAGCAGGCTTTTCATTGAGTGTTTTTGCAAGAGAACCGAAAACAGTATCTTTTCCGACTGCAACAGCAACCGCTTTTGCACTTCCGCTGATTACGGTACTGCCCATAAACGCAAGATTGTTAATATCGGTTAAAGTATCATTTTCCAAACAGTAAACATTTCCCGTTTTTTCAATCGGCTCGCTTTCGCCGGTCAATGCCGACTGGTCAACAAAAAGGTCTGTTGCCGAAAGAATACGTACATCGGCGGGAACAAGATCTCCCGTTGAAAGATGTATAATATCTCCTACAACAATTTCATTTGTTGAAATTTCTTTTTTAGCGGAATTTGCCCTTTGGATACAAGACGTAATATTTACCATTTTTTGAAGCTTTTGAGCTGCATTTGAACTTCTCGTTTCCTGAACAAAACGAAGTATTCCCGATATAAGCACCATTGTAATTATTATGGCAACCGTGGTGCAGTCTTTATCGCCCGAATCCGCAAGCACAATATCTGTAACAGCCGAAACAAGCGCCAAAATAAACAGAACAATCGTAAACGGATTTATAAAAGCACCGCAAATTTTTTTAAATAAAGAATTATTATTGTTACGAATAAAGACATTGCTGCCGTATTCTTTCTTTGAATTTTCAATCTGCTTTTCGGTCAAACCGTATATTGACCAGCCGAATTTATCAAATAGTGTTTTTTCATCGTTGCCTGCGGCGTAAAGAAGCCTATCTTTTGCAACATCTTCGCTGATGTAATCAGCAAGAATTTTCTTTTTGAGTTCAATATTCTTTTTCATTGATTTGTACCTCCGTAAATTATTGATAAATTTCGAAAGCACGGAACAAATCAAACGGCAAGTATGTACATCTCCTTGCCGATATTATAAAGTCAGTCGAAAAAACGAACGCAGAAAATACGCACCGTTTGATCGTCGCCCATTTGATTTGTTATTACCGTCGCTTTCTGTGTTCATTATTTTCGCCTCCGTTTCTCTTTGAATTTCTGATTTGCAATATTGCTATATGTAATCGTCTTTCGACGTTATTTTAAAAAAAGGCATAAAAAATCCACCGTTTCACATTCGCAAAACGATGGTTACATTTAAAATTTACGCACTGAATTTAAGCCACAGGTTGACGGTGCCTGTCGCTGATAAAATATGTAATCATCGTTTTCTTAAAACTGCATTTACAGGAACTGTCATCCATAACAAGCAGCATCCTTTCTAAAAAAATTAAAGCCTTCGTACATTCGGTAGTGAATATACGAAAGCTGCAATGTGCTCATATACATTCGTTTGAGTTTTAGCTTCGTCGGGCGGTGAAATCGCATTATGCTGCACCTTAAAACGATACAGCCTGTTCAAACCAATTGATTGTGTCTCCACAATTTCACGGCAACGATCCATATCCCGACGGTAGCCTCGCCTACCGAATTCGTAATCTATCGCAAGTTTAACACGCAAAAAAGATTTTGTCAACACTTTTTTCAAAAAAGTTTAGGTATGTAACTTGCTTTATCTATAATTACTGACGGCGATGCCGAAAACAAACATTCAAAACTGCGAAAGCCCCATGAACAGCCTACCGCTTCAACATTTGCATTTTTTGCCGTTAAAATATCTGTATCGCTGTCGCCGAAAAAAATAGCCTCTGATGCCTTACATCCAAGAAGGGTGAGAGCCTCGTTTACTTTAGTCGGGTCGGGTTTGCCGGCAGAGCCTGTTATAATATCAAAATAATCCTTGCCGAAAAGAGTTTCCACCATAAGTACAGCCGACGAATGGGGCTTATTTGTAATAACGGCGAGTTTTATTTGCTTTTGCTTTAATTCATCAAGCGATTCTTTTATGCCGTCGTACAAAAATGCGTGGTCAACAAGAACCTTATTATATTCTTGTTTAAAAAGTTCATATGTTTTTTCCGCCTGATTTTCATCAAGCGTATTTTCAAACGCTCTTTCAAGAAGCTTTTTTGCTCCGTTTCCTACAAATGATTTGTAGTCGTCAAGAGACCATTTCTTTTCTCTGCCATATTGTTCAAGTACCTTGTCAACAGCAAATGCTAAATCGTCTATAGTATTAACGAGCGTTCCGTCCAAATCAAATAATGCACATTTAATCAATATAAATCACTCAAATCCTGTTCTTTTTTCTTTTTAGAATTAGAAATTGCCTTTGCAATAATAATTATTACGACAACTCCGCCGATAACGGCACATTCGGTATATATTTTAACGTCACGTTCTTCATTTTCGGATGAAAGCTTGCCGCTTTTTACCTTAGTCCACAAGTTATTTTGAAGTTCAATAATATTTTGAGGCAGATTTTCAAAATATTGAGTTTCAATATTTTCGGGATAAATTACCGGATTTGCATACAGCGAGCTATCCTCATTTTCTTCAACAGTTATATTAGGCGAACGATAGTAGATATATTCCGAATTTTCAAGTGCCACCTGCGGTTCGTGCATAAAGTTAATAAATGCTTCGGCGCCTTCCTTGTTTGAACAGCACGTCGGAATACAAAAAGCGTCATAAAAAGCATTTACTCCCTCTTTTGGAAAACAGTAACCCAAATCGGGATTATTCTCAGCCATCAGCAAATAGTCGCCCGCATAGTAAACCGCAAGCGCATATTCACCGCTTTCCATAAGGTTAAAAACCTCGTCCATAACATAAACAGGATTTACCTTGTCCTTTTGCTCGGCAAGAAGATTTGCACATTCTGTCCAGTCCTGCTCATCTGTAGAATTAAAGTCCTGAGAGAGAAGTGCCTGCGCTATTGCAAAAGCGTCACGGGAATTGTTGAACATAAGAACCTTTCCCTTATATTGCTCATCCCAAAGTATGCTCCAGCTGTCGGGCGTTTCATCAACATAATTTTTATTATAAATCAAAACTGTAGTGCCGACATTATAGCAAACTGTGTATATTTGGTCGGGGTCAAAATAAAGATTTTTAAATTCATCGCTTATATACTTCATATTGGGCACGTTTTCGTAGTCTATCGGTAGAAGCATATCCTCATCAATCAACCTGTCAATCATATAATCGCTCGGCACGATTACATCATATGAAACTCCGCCGCCCGAAAGCTTTGAATACATATTTTCATTTGACTCATAATTGGTGTAATTAACCTTACATCCTGTCAGCCGCTCAAATTCGGAAATAACATCCATTGAGCCTTCACTGCCGTCTGAAATATATTCTCCCCAGTTGTATACGTTTACAACAGTACCCTGAAGTCCTAAATTTTCATAATACGCAATCTGCTCATCTGTAAAAACCTCATCATCTGCAAAAGCGGTTACAGGATATAGGCACAAAGCTAAAACGGCGGATAAAAGAAAAACGATAATTTTTTTCATTTTTTATCACTCTTACCCTTGCGCTCCGCTTTGTTTTGGGCAATGTTCATTATAACAAGCAGTATAAGTATCACGGCAAACATAAGCGTTGAAAGAGCATACATATCAGGCTTAACACGCTTTTTAGTCATTGAAAAAATATAAATAGGAAGCGTCTGATAGCTCGGCCCGTTAGTAAAATAGCTTATAATAAAATCGTCAAGCGACAATGTAAAGCTCATAATGCAGCCGGTGATTATACCGCTCAAAATTTCCGGCATAACAACCTTGAAAAATGCCTTAACAGGCTTACATCCTAAATCTTGCGCAGCCTCATAAACGTGAATATCAAGCTGTTTAAGTTTAGGCAAAACATTGAGTATTACGTACGGTAAAGCAAATGTTACATGGGCAATAAGCAGAGTCCAAAAGCCGAGAACATTGCTTTTATTTACAAGAGTTCCCGCAAACACGAAAAGCAGCATCATTGCAATACCTGTAACAATTTCGGGGTTCATCATCGGAATATTGGTTACAGTCATCATTGAACGTTTATAAAGCTTGCTTTTTGAATTGAACAGACCGACAGCCGCAAGAATGCCCAAAATACCGGCAACGACAGCTGCGCAAACTGCAAGTACAAACGTATTTTGAAGTGCTTTCATAGCCGTTTCATTCGAAAACATTTCCTCGTACCAATGAAGTGAAAAACCGCCGAAAGTATATGTGCTTGTCGTTGAATTGAAAGAAAAGAGCGTCATAACGGCAATAGGCGCATAAAGAAAAATAAATATTGCTGCGATATATATTTTTGAGAGAACAGAAGTTTTCTTTTTCATATAACAACACCTCCGTCGCTCTCATCAGCGCCAAAATAATTCATAATACCAAGGCAAATTAAAATCAGTATCATTAAGACAAATGACAAAGCCGCACCGAGATTATAATTATTTGCACTTTGAAACTGTGTTTCAATAACGTCGCCTATAAGCACAATCTGACCACCGCCGAGCTTTTGCGTAATGTAAAATGTTGAAACGCAAGGCACAAAAACCATTGTAATTCCACTTAAAACTCCCGGTAATGAAAGAGGCATTATAACTCTTCTCATAACCTGCAGCTTATTTGAGCCTAAGTCCTGCGCCGCCTCGATAAGTGAATTGTCAAGCTTTGAAAGTATTGAATAAATCGGCAAAATCATATACGGCAAAAAGTTATAAACCATACCGAGAATAACCGCTCCGGATGTGTTAATCAGCTTAAGAGGCTCAAGACCTACAGCGTCAAGAATAGTATTTATAATCCCCGTATCGCCGAGAATTGTCATCCAGCTATACGTGCGAATTAAAAAGTTTGTCCACATCGGAAGCATAACGAGAAGCACCATCGTCTGCTGACGGCGTGCTGAAAATTTCGAAAAAATATATGCGAAAGGAAATCCTATAACAAGGCAGATTGCCGTTGCCGCTAAGCCATATAAAATAGACTCAAGTATAGTCGGAATGTACGACGGTATCTGCTCAATGCTTGATAAAGAAAACGCTCCGCTTTTATCCGTAAAAGCATAATACGCTACCATAATCAGCGGCGCAATAATGAAAAGAACCGACCAGACAAGATACGGCTTGTCAAGCAGTTTTGAGGAAAGTTTATTCTTCATCGCCATCCTCCCAATTATATGAAGCATCCGATATGTGATCCATCTCGTCAGAAAAATATGAGTAGTCTCCGAATTCGCCGCTGTACTCACTGCGCTTCATAATGTGAATAGCGTCAGGTTCAATATACATTCCGATTTCTTCTCCGACCTTGTGATGCTCCGTAGTTTGTATCATCCATATAAATCCGGACACGTCAACTAAAATTTCAAAGTGAACACCCTTGAACGTAACGCTTGTAATTCTGCCGGGTAGAGAGGCTTTACTGCCTTTTTTAACAATTTTAATATCTTCGGGTCTGACAACAGCCTCAACAAACGCATTTTCGCCAAAACCGCTGTCAAGGCATTCAAACGTAACTCCGCCGAATGATACAAGATAATCCTTAATCATTGTAGCGTCAACAATGTTTGATTCGCCGATAAAGTCTGCCACGAAAGCGTTGACAGGCTCGTTATAAATATCCTCAGGCGTACCTATCTGCTGAATTTTACCCTTGTCCATAACTACGACTGTATCCGACATTGATAAAGCCTCTTCCTGGTCATGTGTAACATAAACAAAGGTTATTCCAAGGCGCTTTTGTATAGCCTTAAGCTCCGACTGCATATCCTTACGAAGTTTTAAATCAAGGGCACCTAAAGGCTCGTCAAGAAGTAAAACTTTGGGATTATTTGCAAGCGCTCTTGCTATTGCAACACGCTGCTGTTGACCGCCTGAAAGGGAATCGATACTTCTTTTTTCAAAGCCTTTCAGGTTGACAAGCTCAAGCATCTGGGCTACAGTTTTGCGTACCTCGCTTTTAGATTTTTTTTGAAGCTGAGGGCCGAATGCTATATTTTCATAAACGTTTAAATGAGAAAAAAGAGCATAACGCTGAAAAATGGTGTTTACCTCACGTTTATAAGGAGGAACATCATTTATCTTCTTGCCCTCAAAAATTATTTCGCCCTCGTCGGGTTCAATAAAGCCTGCAATACAACGAAGAGTAGTTGTTTTGCCGCAGCCTGAAGGGCCAAGAAGCGTTATAAACTCTTTTTCATTTATATATAAATTCAGTTTATCAAGTACAACATTGTCGCCGTACTTTACAGT
>JAJBVC010000057.1 GCA_020860025.1 Clostridiales bacterium
CCGCTAAATCATATTTAAAGCGATAAGTAAAAATAACATTGACCTTTTAATTAGTTTTTCTTTTATCTATAAAGCTTTGAAGTATTACTACCGCCGACACGGCGTCAACACTGTTTTTTCGCTTTTTGCCACGAACATTATTTGAAGAGAGCATATCGTGAGCAATTACGGTTGTAAGCCTTTCATCCTCATATGCAACGGAAATACCGCTCTTTTCCTCAACGGTTTTACCGAAATTTTTACATTCATCACATCGAAAGCCGTATGAGCCGTCCATATTTCTCGGCAGTCCGACAACAATAAGTTCGGGTTTTTCACTTTCGGCTATTTCGCAGATTTTATCAACAAGTTTTGGAACATAGCGTTCGTGAATTACCGTATACGCTGACGCCAAAACCTCATTTTTATCACAAAAGGCAATACCTGTTCGTGCATCGCCATAATCAATAGACATTATTTTCATATATCACCAAATACAACACGGAAACGGATTTAACTCCGTTTCCGCTGATAATTATTTGTTAATCTGTTTACAATTAGGAATCATCATCTGAATCGCCATCGGAACCGCCGTCGGAATCACCCGAATCATTTTCCACCTTTTCGGCAGTATCGCCTGAGTTTTGAGCGGTAGTTTCGCTCTCTGCAGACTGTGTAGTTTCCGCCGTTGTTTCGCTGTCGGATGATGTTGTACTCTCGTTGGTATCGCTGTCGGAGCTTTTTGTTGTTTTGCTACCGCTGCTGCTTGACGAACTGCCGTGGCCCGAACACGTACCGGGCAGATTATTAACGTCATACCAGCCGTAAGTCCCCGTTCCTGATCTCAATTTTCCGCACGTTGTACAATAAGATCTCTGAACTATAGTATCCGATTCGGGAAATTCTGTTTCATAATCAGTATCCGATTCATCAAGAGCTTCATAAATCTTGGTCATTACAGTTTTCCATATAGTTCCGCTTGGGTTTGATGAAAGGCTGTATGTTACCTCTTTAGGAGTATCATAACCGTACCACGTTGCTGCTATGAAATCAGGTGTTCCGCCGACAAACCAGCGATCCTTGTCATCATTAGTTGTACCTGTTTTACCGAAGCACTCTATACCAGAAAGCTTATATGAAGTACCTGTGCCGCTGGTCATAACAGTTTGGAGAAGCTTATTCATAACCCAAGAGGTGCCCTCTGAAACAGCCTGCTGTTTTGTACTTTCAGCGTCTTTTGTAATTATTTCATTGCCCTTGCTGTCTTCAATTTTATAATAGCAATAAGGCTCATAATAATATCCGCCGTTACCGAAAGCGGCATATGCGGCTGTAAGTTCAAGTACAGTAGCACCGTTTGTTAAAGAACCGATTGCAAGAGGAGCATAGTCAACGTCTCTTACACTGTCAAGTGTGCTTATATTAAAGTTTTCACTCAAAAAGTCATACGAATAATCAACGCCAATCATATCAAGCGTTCTGCCTGCGATAGTATTGAGCGACTTTGCAAGACCATACTGCAATGTAACATAGCTTGACGAATAACTGCCTCCCTGATTTACGGGCCACCATTCGTCGTCTACCTTCATAAACGGCTTATCCTGCAAAATTGTTGACCAATAAATATTTGTATCATCGTCAGTCAAACTTTTTTCAAGCGCCGGAGCGTAAACCGACAATGGTTTAATAACAGATCCCGGTGGTCTGTTCGACATAGTGGCACGGTTGAATAAAAGCGCTCCTTCTTTTTTACCCGTACCGCCGACAATTCCCATTACCCTGCCGCTGTAATCCATTACACACATTGCACCCTGGACAGTTTCGTCAGGCATATTGATATAATTTTCATATACATCCTCAAGTGCGTCCTGAACGTCAAAATCAATAGCGGTATAAATTTTAAGGCCGCCGCCGTATACCAAATCATGGGCTTTTTTGCTTGTATAGCCCATTTTCTGTAAGTCTTCCTCAACTGTTGTAATTACATAGTCAATATAGTAACTCGATATGGTATTCGTTTCAACTTCTGTGTCATCATCATCGTCATCAAGCTGTGAGCCTGTATAATTTTCACTGTTTGTAAATACCATTTCATACGCAACAGCGTCATCGTACTCTTCTTGTGTAATAAATCCATTATCAAGCATTTCACTTAAAATCCAAAGCTGACGTGTTCTGTTGGCATCAGGCTCATTGAGAGGGTCATAAGTAGATGGTTCCTTCGTAATAGCCGCAAGACAGGCACATTCGGCAATATTTAAGTCTGAAACCTCCTTGCCGAAATAAACTTCCGCTGCGGTCTTAACACCATAGCAGCCGTTGCTCAGATAAATTGTATTAAGATACGCTTCTATAATTTCATCTTTTGTATAATATCTTTCAAGATTAAGTGCATTTAAAATTTCGTTAAATTTACGAACGTATGTGGCTTCGTTTTCATCAGTCAGATTTTTAATTAACTGCTGTGTAATCGTTGAACCGCCTTGATCATTTTGACGTATAAACACAGCTATAGTTCTCTTCCAGTCAACGCCATGGTGGGATTCAAAACGCTTGTCCTCAGTTGCGATAAAAGCGTCGGTCATATATTCGCTCATTTCGTCGAGGTCAACCCATATACGGTTTTCTTCGCCGTAAAGTCTTGTAAGCTCGACAACTTCATCACCGTCATAGCCGTAAATAAATGAGGTTTGATTTTGTGATGACGCTTCTTCCTCCAAGTCAAAAACAGCGTCACCGTAAACAATGCTGTAGCCGTAAATTGCTATTACAGAAAAACAAACGATTCCTACAACACCTACAACCATTATCATTCCAAGAAGCACTTTGCCTATAGTACCGAAAAACTTTTGTGTCGGAGTTTTTTGTTTATTTGCTTTTTTTGATTTCTTTTTTGATTTTTTTGCTTTTTTGGCTTTTTCCGCCGCCATTTCTTTTTCTATTTCCCTACCTCTTTGAGCCTTCTTTGCTTTTTTATCTGCAGAAGCGGGTACATTATAGGATGAGGGAAGAGAGTTTGCATTTTGCTCACGTGCTTTTTTATCTTCATCGTAAGCTTTGGCTGAATTATTCATAAAGGATTCGAGTAAATCATCATAATCTTTATTCGCCATATTGTACCTCCCATCGAAATAAAAGTAATACATTAATAT
>JAJBVC010000181.1:0-722 GCA_020860025.1 Clostridiales bacterium
TCGATACGATTGAAAAATTATGCTCAATTCTTGAGTGTACGCCGAATGATTTATTCACTTTTGAATAAATCGTTTGATATTTGTCAAATTTTCTTGCCTTTTTACTTATAATTATATCGACAAAATTTTTAAAGCACCGAGAGCGAACCCTCGGTGCTTTTTGTTTTACTTTTTAGTTGTGACTTTTTGAGTCTTGCTCCAGCTTGAGTAATACTTTTTGCCGTCTACTGTTTTGTAGGTACGGACACGGACATAATATTTTTTCTTGCTCTTGAGCTTCTTAATTGTTTTTGATGTTGTGCTGTTCTTACTAATCGTTACAGTCTTTGCGTTACTGAAGTCTTTGCTTGTACTGTATTGGATTTGATAGCCTGTTGTCTGCGTTGCCTGCTTTTTCCATTTAACAGTAAATCCTTTTGACTTAGCGGTAATTTTGCTGATACTTGTTGACTTCGGTTTAATCGTATAAGTCAGTGTTTTTGTACCGCTGTAATTGCCTTTAAACTTAATTTTAACGGTATATTTACCGACATATTTACTATTTTTATTAGAATATGTAATGGTATAATATTTTGAACTTATCTTGTTACCGCTGCTGTCTTTAACAGTCACCGACGGTTTATGCTTATCTTTGTCATATGTGTAACTCGTTTTTGACAGCTTAATACTGAGCTTGCTTGAGGAAGCGGCTTTAATCGTCATTGTTTTTGTAACCGTACCGC
>JAJBVC010000181.1:822-3114 GCA_020860025.1 Clostridiales bacterium
TGTAATTACCCTTGAATACTATTTTATAAGTATACGTTCCGGCATTTTTTCTGCCGCTCGGTACTGTTACGGTATAATCCGTATTAGCTGTAAGCTTTTTGCCGCTGCTGTCCTTAACCGTTACAGTCGGCGATTTTACCGTACCGTCATAAGTGTAACTCGTTTTTGAGAGCGTTACTGTGTACTTGCTTGCGGATGCGGAATTTATCGTCATTGTTTTTGTAACCGTACCGCTGTAATTACCCTTGAATACTATTTTATAAGTATACGTTCCGGCATTTTTTCTGCCACTCGGTACTGTTACGGTATAATCCGTATTAGCTGTAAGCTTATTGCCGCTGCTGTCCTTAACCGTTACGGTCGGCGATTTTACCGTACCGTCATAGGTGTAACTTGTTGACGACAATGTAACGGAACTGATTTTGTTAACTGTGGTTTCGTATAATTCTTCGTTGCAGACCGAACAGTATGTTATAACGGTGCCGTCGCTTGATGTTGTGGCGTAGGTTCCGACCTTTGTAGTCTCTGTATGACCGTATGCGCTGACATAATCATATTTTTCAACATCGTTGCAATACAGACAGGTTTTCATTGTATAGCCTTCGTCTTCGCAAGTAGGCGAAACAGTACTTTCAACGTAATAATGACCCGTCGGTTCAATTTCTTCGGTTTTAGTTTCACCGCAGACCTTGCAGGTATAAGTCGTTACACCCGATTCGGTGCAGGTTGCGGCAGTCGTTACAACGCCGTCGTTATAGCTGTGGTCGGTTTTTGCAACGGCCTCACCGTAAGAAATAATATTTCCACACGTTTTGCAAAGCGTATCACCCGTATAACCCTCGCTGTAGCAAGTCGCTTCTACAGCATTGACGGTAGTTGTTTCACCCGTATGGTCACAGTCTAACTTCTCAAGCACCTCGTCATAAGAATATCCGCAGACAGAACAAGTGTACCTTGCAAGACCTGTTTGCGCTTCGGTCGGCTCCTCAACAACTGTATAGCTAAATGAACAATCCGTAATCTGCGCCGTTTGAGTATAAGCCGCATCTTCGCTTACAGCCGTAATATCCGGCGACCAGGAATAAACTGTGTGAGTACCATCGTCGTTTGACGATATTTCATTTAATTCGGGAACGTCAATATCTTCAGCCGAAGTACCTGTCACATATTGCGTACTGCTTATTACACTGCCGTCGGTGTCGATAAATTCGACAGTCGGGAAAGGAACGTAAATCTGACCGTTTTCATCGGCATAATCTTTAACATTGCTGCTGTCAAAACCGTACATACTTATGCCTGTCAGACTACCAAATACGCTTGAGCCGAATTTAATTTCGCCTGTCTGTTTAATAACAACTGTTTCAAGATTTGTGCAATATTCAAAAGCGTTGCCCGCAATCTGCGTAACACTGCTTGGAATTACAATACTTTCAAGATTAACGCATTTAAAAGCTGAAAATACGTCTACAATCTGCACCGTGTCGGGCAAAACAACATCAGTAATAGGATATGCCGACGGAATTTGAATTAACTGCGTTACATCTTTATTGTACAAAATACCGTCAACAGAACTATATTTTTCGTTATCACTGTCAACAAAAATACCGGTCAAAAAGCCTTTCATATTTGCTCCGCCGGTTACAAAAGCGCAGCTTCCGATAGACGTAACCGATGCAGGAACAGTAACAGTTTCAAGCGCACGGCAACCCGAAAAAGCACGAAGTCCTATAGTCGTTACTGTGTCGGGAATAGTGATTGATTCGAGCGAAAACATATTGGCAAACGCCCAGTTACCTATAGATGTAACACCGCTTTTTATAACAACGCTTTCAACTGTATATGTTGTATTTTTCCAAGCGGGAACATCTGACGCTGCATAATCGTCCATATCCCCGTCACCTGAAATTGTGACTGTTTTTGTCGAACTGTCATAAGTAGCCGTGAGATTTGTTCCGCAGGAATACGGGAAGGTTGCGTCTTCGGCAAAAACGCTGATCGGCAGCGAAATGCACGTGGTAATCACCATAACCATTGCTAATAAAAAAGATAATGATTTTTTCATAAGTACGCACCTTTCCTTAAAAAAATTTCTATTTGATAAAAACTGTAATTATTTTTTAAAATATATACTTATACAGATATTTATACATTTATATCATAGCACAAAAAAACACTCAGTGCAATAGGAAAATATTTGCTGAAATGAGCAAAAAATTCCCATACACCAAAAGGCTTAAAACAATCATAACCACCAGTTGAACTGGTGGTTTGCACAGGCCCTATAAGGGCCGC
>JAJBVC010000064.1 GCA_020860025.1 Clostridiales bacterium
CACGTACAGCTCCCACTCGCAAAATGCTTAATTCTGACTACTTTCTCAACATCTGTAGGTGGGTAAAAATTTTAAACTTAACTTTTTTACATGCTGAAAAATTTTATTTAAAAATCTTAAATCGGAAAAGACAGTGAATGTTATGAATATTGAAAAAATAGCAAATCTTGTAAGTGAAAACAATGCCGACGCAGTGCTGCTTTTTGATGAGAGCAATATGCATTACGCCTGTGGATTTTCACCGAGCGAGGGCGTCGTTTTAATAACGGCTGATGCGGTAGGGTATCATATCGTTGATTCAAGATATACCCAAACGGCAAAGGAACACGCCGCTTCGACAGGAATGAATGTTATAGAAATTACATCTTCTTTTTCTTCTTCAGTGAAAGAAATTGTCAAGGATAATAATATCAAAAAAATATTGTTTGAAAACGAGAGTATTTCACTTAAAAATTATCGCACTTACACGTCACAGCTTGAAGACGTTGAATTTGCGGAGCTTAAAAATCAGCTTATGACGCTTCGCAATGTTAAAGAGCCCTATGAAATAAATCTTATTAAGGATGCAAATAATATTGCCGAAAAATCATTTTTGGAGCTTCTTCCCGAAGTTAAAGCAGGCAGAACGGAAAAAGAGCTTGCCGCTTTGTTTGATTATATAATGGCAAAAAACGGCTCAGACGGAGTCAGCTTTGATACGATTCTTTTGGCAGGTGAGCATACATCAATGCCCCACGGCGTACCGAGCGACAGAGTTATAGAAAACGGAGATTTTGTACTCTTTGATTTCGGCGCAACCTGCTGCGGTTATCATTCAGATATGACAAGAACTGTCGCTGTAGGATATGCAACAGACGAGATGAAAGAAGCGTATAATCTCGTTCTTTCCGCTCAAAAAGCCGGAATAAAGGCTCTTAACGACGGTGTACCATGCGCCGATGTCTATAAAGCGGCATATGATGTTTTACAGCAAAAGGATATGGCAAAATATTTTCGCCACAGCCTGGGACACGGTGTTGGACTTGATATTCACGAGGGATATAACGCTTCACCGAAAAGTAAGGACATTTTTGAAGTAGGCAATGTTACGTCAATCGAGCCGGGAATATATTTACCGGGAAAATTCGGAATAAGAATTGAGGATCTTCTCTATATATCACCGCACGGCAGAGAAAACCTGTCTAAAATAACAAAAGAACTCATTGTCCTTTAACACAATATATATCGGCTGTGATTATTTAATTTACATTTTTTAATTGCAGTCTTTATTTTTATATTGACAAATACCCATAGGGGGTATATAATATACCCATACAGGGTATAGGAGGTCGGAATATGGAAAACAAAAATTGCTGTTGCGACAGAAAAAAAGAGAGAACGCCCGAAGAATATAAATCTCTTATTAACAGACTTAACAGAATAGAGGGTCAGATAAGAGGCATCAAAGGTATGGTTGAAAAGGATGCTTACTGCACCGATATAATAACTCAGGTTGCGGCTGCAACTGCGGCTCTTAATTCTTTTAATAAAGAGCTTCTTTCAACGCATATAAAAACGTGTGTTGCACAGGATATTCGTGACGGCAAGGATGAAACTGTGGACGATTTGCTTATAACGCTTCAAAAGTTAATGAAATAATTTCATCATCATTTTAGGAGGGAATATTTAGTGAAACAAAAATTTTTAGTAACAGGTATGAGCTGTGCCGCCTGCTCGGCAAGGGTTGAAAAGGCTGCCGCACCTCTTTGCGATGAGGTGAGTGTAAATCTTCTTGCGGGAACAATGACGGCTCAGTACGAATGTGATACTCAGCAAATTATTGATGCGGTCGTTAAAGCCGGTTACGGCTGTGAACCGTTTAGGCTTAAAAGGAGTGAAAATTCAAAAGAGATAAATGAAATGAAAAAGCGTTTGATTATCTCTGTCATTCTTCTCATACCTCTTATGTATCTTTCAATGGCACATATGATAGGACTTTCTTTACCATGGATTTTGGGCGAGCATATTCCAAACGGAATTGGTCAGCTTATTTTTACGGTTCCAATAATGATTGTTAACATAAGATACTTTAAAAACGGTTTTAAAGCGCTTATAAAGCTCAATCCAAATATGGACAGTCTTATAGCCGTCGGTTCAGGCGCTTCGTTTATATACAGTTTAATATCGCTGATTTTCTTTGAAGACAGTCATTTTTATTTTGAATCGGCGGGAATGATACTCGTATTTATCACAATAGGAAAATTTCTTGAAACATACAGTAAAGGCAGAACTAAAGATGCGGTCAACGCTCTTATTGATTTGGTGCCCGAAAAAAGTATAATATTAAAAGACGGCGAAGAAATTGAAGTGGAATCCGCTCTTATTCAAAGCGGCGACTTGGTAGTTATAAAGCCCGGTATGCGAATTGCGGTAGACGGTATTATTGTCGAGGGTGACGGCTCGGTTGACCAAAGCGCAGTAACAGGGGAGAGCGTGCCTGTAGATTTGACTGTTGACGATAATGTTATCAGCGGTACTGTCAATAAAAACGGTAATTTTATCTTTAAGGCTACGCAGGTCGGCGAAGAGTCCACGCTTGCAAGAATTATAGCGCTTGTTGAGGATGCATCATCGTCAAAAGCACCTGCTCAAAGACTCGCCGATAAAATAGCGGCGGTTTTTGTACCGGTTGTTATATGTATTGCAATTGTTGCGTTTGCCGTTTGGATGTTTATAGGAAAAGGTTTTGAATTTGCATTTTCAATAGGCGTTTCTGTCTTGGTTATAAGCTGTCCGTGTGCACTCGGACTTGCAACGCCTTGTGCAATTATGGTAAGTACGGGTAAGGGTGCCGAAAACGGTATACTGTTTAAAGACGCATCCGCTCTTGAAAATCTCGGAAAGTGCAATGCCGTTGTATTTGATAAAACAGGTACGATTACAAAAGGCGAGATGTTTGTAACGGATATTACAGACGAATCTTACTTGGATATTGTTTATACGCTTGAAAATATTTCAGACCATCCTTTGTCCGCCGCTGTTTGTAATTATTGCAGGGAAAAGGGCGCAAGGCTCTTAAATCTTGATGAAAGCGAATATGTTATCGGCAAGGGAATTATTGCAAAAATTGACGGCAAGACCTATAAAGCGGGCAATCAAAAGCTGACAGGCTTTGCTGATGAGAAATTTGCAAAGGACGGAAAAACTCCGATTATATTCACCTGTAATGACGAATATCTTCTCACTGTGGCTGTCGCAGATAAAATTAAGGATGACGCAAAGGAAGCGATAAGCTCAATAAGCGCCGACACGATTATGATTACAGGCGATAACGAGCTGACAGCCGCTGCAATTACTCGTGAGGTAGGGATAGATAATTATATTGCCGGTGCATTACCACAGGATAAGGAGCAAAAAATTAAAGAGCTTATTGACGAGGGAAAAACAGTTGCAATGATTGGCGACGGAATTAACGATTCACCGGCTCTTACAAGGGCTGACGTAGGTATAGCAATCGGTGCAGGCTCCGATATTGCCATTGATTCCGCCGATGTTGTACTTGTGTCTGACAGACTCAGCGACGTTTCAAAAGCAATCCGTCTTTCAAAAAAGACGCTTAAAAATATAAGAGAAAATTTATTCTGGGCATTTTTCTATAATTGCCTCGGAATACCTCTTGCGGCGGGTTGCTTTTACGGTATTTTCGGCTGGACTTTAAATCCGATGATAGCCGCCGCCTGTATGAGCTTAAGCTCGGTTACAGTTGTTTCAAATGCACTAAGATTAAGGAGGTTTAAATGATGAAAAAGGTTATTTCTGTTGAAGGTATGGCTTGTGAGCACTGCGTTGCAGCTGTAAAAAATGCTCTTGAAGCACTTGACGGAGTAAAATCGGCAAAGGTTGAACTGAAGAAAAAGACAGCAACCGTTAAAATGTCTGATGATGTCAGCGATGACGCTTTAAAGCAAGCGGTTGCCGACGCAGGTTTCACCGCAACCGATATTGCTTAAAACTAAATAAATCTTACAGTTGACAAAGAACCATAAATTGCAGTTGACAAAGAACTACAAAAAAAGAGTGTGACAATCCGTCACACTCTTTTCGTTATGCCATTATTTTTCATTCATTTTTGCAAAACAATCGCTGCAATAAATAGGACGTTCGCCGGTAGGTACAAACGGAACCTTGCATTCTTTTCCGCATTCGGCACAAACCGCATCGTGAAATTCACGAGGCCCTCTTGCTGCAGCTTTTCTTTTGCTGCGGCATTCTTTGCATCTTTGAGGCTCATTGGTAAAGCCTTTTTCAGCATAGAATTCCTGTTCACCTGCTGTGAAAACGAAATCGTTTCAGCAATCTTTGCAGGTTAAAGTTTTGTCTTCGTACATTGGTCTCAACCTCTTTAAAAAATATTTTTTGTCGGATTTTGTACTACAGTGAAAATGTCGCCAGTTTCCTGCGAATACGTTGCAAGGCATTATCAACTGCCTTAGGTGTTTTGCATAATCTTTTTGCAATTTCATTGTAACTACAACCGACAATGTGCAGCCTTAAGACCTCGTTTTCAAAATCCGAAAGATTTTTGCGAAGAGCTTCAGTTAACAGTGAAACGCTTTCTTGAGCAATAAACATATCTTCGGCACTGACAGAACCTTTTATTTCGGGAATTTCTTCCTCCTGATATTCAACAACATTTTGCGGCGGAATATCTTTTTTTCTGTTGCATTTGCGAAGGGCGCTTTGCATTGCGTTGTCAATACAAGTTGCGGCATATGTTTTGAACTGAGTGCCCTTAGTGTTGTCAAAGGTTTTTATTGCAGCCAAAAGCCCAATCATACCTTCTTGCATAAGGTCATCCTTTTCAAGTTGAGAATCACGATATTTAAGCGCAATATTCTCAACGAGTGCCGTGTACCGGTGAACTGCTGACGCAAGATGCTCTTTATTGCCGGATTGCGCATATGAAAGAATGCTGCCTTCGTTGTCGTTTTTTTGCGAAAACTTGGACATATCCTCTCCCACCTTAAATAATTAATAACAAAAAATTAATATATAGTCAACAAAAAATATTCAAATTTATAAATTTTTTTAAATAGTATCGCTGATTTTTGGCTATTTGTGACAAATAATGACGTATTTTTAATGTGTAAAGACATTCAAAACAGTAAAATCTGTATTAAAACTAAGTTTATACGTTAAATCTGAACAGAACTATGTCGCCGTCTTTCATAACGTATTCCTTGCCCTCAGAGCGTACAAGACCTTTTTCTTTAGCTGCCGACATACTGCCGCAAGCCATTAAATCGTCAAAGGCAACAACTTCAGCACGAATAAAGCCACGTTCAAAGTCTGTATGTATTTTACCTGCCGCCTGCGGTGCTTTGGTACCTTTTTTTATTGTCCATGCACGTACTTCGGGCTTGCCTGCCGTAAGATATGAGATTAAGCCTAAAAGTGAATAGCTCTTTTTGATAAGCCTGTCAAGTCCGCTTTTCTCAAGTCCCATATCGGCAAGAAACATTTGTTTTTCCTCATCATCAAGCTTTGCGATTTCCGCTTCCATTTCAGCGCAAATAGGCAGAGTTTCGGCACCTTCTTCGGATGCGATTTCCTCAACAACCTTGTAAAAAGCATTATTTTCAATGCCTTGAGTAAAATCATTTTCGCCCATATTGCAGGCATATATAACAGGTTTGATTGTCAAAAGCGAAACCTCTTTAAGATACTCCGCCTCATCTTCGGAAATTTCAACGCTCCTTGCGGTTTTTCCCTGTTCCATTTCATTTTTAAGCCGTTCGAGAAATTCTACCTCTCCGGCAAGCTTTTTGTCGCCCTTCATAGCTTTTTTTCTTGAATCAATGCGTCTTGAAAGTATCTCTAAATCGGAAAGGATAAGCTCAAGGTTAATGGTTTCAATATCTCTTTTGGGGTCAATGCTACCGTCAACGTGAGTTATATCGTCGTTTTCAAAACAGCGTACAACGTGAATTATTGCGTCAACCTCACGAATATGAGAAAGAAATTTGTTTCCGAGACCTTCGCCCTGCGACGCACCCTTAACAAGTCCCGCAATATCAACAAATTCAATAGTTGCCGGAGTAAATTTGTCCGGCTGATACATTTCGGCTAACTTATCAAGCCTTTCATCGGGAACGCTTACCATTCCCACATTAGGTTCAATTGTACAAAACGGATAGTTGGCGCTTTGCGCTCCCGCATTCGTTATAGCGTTGAAGAGTGTGCTTTTGCCGACATTCGGCAGTCCTACAATACCAAGCTTCATATAAATCACCATAGCCTTTCAAACTATATGTCAGAGTTAAAATATTAACTTCCTGTCGTAATTTGGCAAGTCGTTAACGTCAGATTATGCTTTATATTTATAACACTTTGTTTTAATCGAGGGCTTAGCCCGAACATCAACATTTGTCAAGGGCGAAGCCCGCTTAGGTGGGAGATTACGACTCCCACCTAAGAAAAAAGATGAAACCCGCTTCTCACCTCTCGGTTCGGTCGGTGCTTCGCCTTATAGAGGCGGTGGACATCTTTTCAAATGTTATAAAAGTAAAAATCCGCTGATTAAATCAACACAATTTTGTCGGCATATCCAATTAAGTATATAATAAAAAAATTGAATTTACAAGTATAAAATCATTATTTTTGCCACTTGACTTTATGTAATAAATAATATATCATATTCTGTAACGATTTTTCGTATTTACGTGTTATGTAAAAGGAGAGGTATTATGAGACTCAACGGTTCACAGATTGTTCTTGAAACATTAAAGGAACAGGGCGTTGATACAATTTTTGGTTATCCGGGCGGTACGATTTTAAATATTTTTGACGAGTTATATAAATACGGCGATACTTTTAAGCATATACTTACGGCTCACGAGCAGGGTGCGTCGCACGCTGCCGACGGCTATGCAAGAGCAACGGGCAAGGTTGGAGTTTGCTTTGCAACTTCGGGACCGGGCTCAACAAATCTTGTAACAGGTATTGCAACGGCATATATGGATTCAATTCCGATTGTTGCAATTACGTGCAACTGCGTTTCATCGGGACTTGGCCGTGACAGCTTTCAGGAAGTTGATATATGCGGTATAACAATGCCGATTACAAAGCATAATTTTCAGGTTAAATCGATAGAGGAGCTTGCTCCTACTATCAGAAAAGCGTTTAAAATTGCTCAAAGCGGTCGTAAGGGCCCCGTTCTCGTTGATATTCCAAAGGACTTTACGGCGGGCGAGTGCGAATATACTCCCGAGCCGAAGCAAGAGCCCGACTTAAATATTAAGCCTCATACCAACTGCTTTGAAAGAGCGGTCGAGCTGCTTAAAAATGCAAAAAAACCGCTTATTTACGTAGGCGGCGGTTCAATTCTTTCAAATGCTTCCGAAAGTCTTATTGCATTTGCCGAAAAGCTTGACGCTCCCGTTGTGTCGTCACTCATGGGACTCGGCGCTTTTCCAAACGGTCATCCGCTTCATTTGGGACTTATAGGTATGCACGGCCATTATGAAGCGAATAAGGCTGCTCACGACTGCGATGTACTTATTGTAGCAGGTGCAAGATTTTCCGACAGAGTTGCCGGAAACAGAAAGAAATTTGCACCGAATGCCGAAATTTTACATATTGATATTGACGCTGCGGAAATGGACAAAAATATTGTTTCAAACTATCACTTGAGAGGCGACCTTTCCGACTTGCTTCCGAAGCTTACAACGGCTGTTGAACAGTCTGACCACAGCGAATGGAAAAACGAAATCAGCGCTTACAGACGTCCGTTCAATCAGCTTCAGATTGGCGATTATGTTAATCCTCAGACGCTTATTGAAAAAATCGATGCGGCAACAGACGACGACGCTATTATCGTTACAGACGTAGGTCAGCATCAGCTTTGGGCGGCACAGTTTTATAAATTTACTCAGCCGAGAACTCTTTTGACGTCGGGCGGACTCGGTACTATGGGATATTCTATGGGCGCAGCAATGGGCGGACAGCTCGGATGCCCGGATAAGCAGGTTATTATGTTTGCCGGCGACGGCGGATTTCATATGAATTTATCCGAACTTGCAACTATGGCTTCATACAATATTCCCGTAAAAATGTTTATTATGAATAATACGGTTCTCGGTATGGTACGTCAGTGGCAGAAGCTGTTTTATGAAAATCGTTTTGCCGATACCGACCCTCACAGAGCGACTGATTTTGTCAAGGTTGCAGAGGCTTTCGGCGTAAAAGGTTTAAGAATTTCAACAAATGATGATATAGACGGTGTGCTTAAGGAAGCGCTTGAATATCAGGGTCCGGTAGTTGTTGATTGCCGAATCAGTCCCGATTCAAACGTACTTCCGATGATTCCTCCTGGAGGAGCGCATACGGATATTATTGAAGAGTTCAATTAAGGAGGAGTATCAAGATGAAAGAAAAATTGGTTTTATCGGTTCTTGTTGATAATGAGAGCGGTGTTCTTCAGCGTGTTGCAAGCCTTTTTTCAAGACGTGCATATAATATTTCTTCTCTGACCGTCAGTGAAACGGAAGACCCTAATTTTTCACGTATGACGATTGAAACAAATACCGAGCCTGAAAATTTCAGGCAGATTAAACGACAGCTTATGAAACTTGAAATAGTAAAAAAAGTTGCCGAGCTTACTCCCGAAAACTCAATTTCCTCGGAATTACTGCTTGTAAAGGTAAAAGCCAAGGGAATACAGCAGAAAAATGAACTTTTGGCTTTTAATGTTAAATACGGCGCAAGAGTTCTTGATATTTCTCTTGAAACAGTCACCCTTGAATTTACAGGTGCGGGAGAAACGATTGACGAATTTGTAAAATATATTGAGAATAACTTTGGTATTATAGAGCTTGCACGAACAGGCGTAACGTCTCTTGAACGTGGCGAAGGCTCATTTACAGACGATATTTAGAAATAAGGTGAAAACTAATGGGAATGACTATGACCCAAAAAATATTAGCCGCTCATGCAGGGCTTGACAGCGTTTGCGCAGGGCAGTTAATAGAAGCAAATTTAGATATGGTACTCGGCAACGACGTTACTTCACCTGTTGCCATAAATGAAATGGAAAAGTTCGGCAGAGAAACTGTTTTTGACAAAACAAAAATCTCTCTTGTAATGGACCATTTTACACCTAATAAAGATATTCAGTCCGCCGAAAACTGTAAGCAGGTGCGTAATTTTGCAAGAAAGAATGATATTCTTCATTATTACGATGTGGGAAATATGGGCATTGAACACGCTCTTTTGCCCGAAAAAGGAATTGTTACATGTGGCGACTGTATCATCGGCGCCGATTCTCACACTTGTACATACGGTGCGCTCGGTGCTTTTTCAACAGGCGTAGGTTCAACGGATATGGCTGCGGGTATGGTAACCGGTAAAGCGTGGTTTAAAGTGCCTTCAGCTATTAAAGTTGTAATTACAGGCAAGAAAGCTGAATTTATAAGCGGTAAGGACGTAATCCTTCATCTGATTGGTGAAATCGGTGTTGACGGCGCTCTTTACAAGTCGCTCGAATTTACAGGCGACGGAATAAAGGAACTTTCTATGGATGATCGTCTTTGTATTTCCAATATGGCTATTGAGTGCGGAGCAAAGAACGGAATTTTCCCGGTTGATGACATTACTCTTGAATATGTAAACGGCAGATGTCAGCGTGAATATAAAGTGTATACAGCCGATGATGACGCAGAGTATGACAGTGTTGTCGAAATTGATTTGAGTAAGCTTGCGCCGACTGTTGCATGTCCTCATCTTCCAGAAAATACAAAAACTGTTGATGAGATAGATAAACTGCCTATCGACCAGGTTGTTATAGGTTCGTGTACAAACGGACGTATGGAGGATATGCGTGTCGCAGCTTCCATTATTAAAGGCAAAAAGATTGCAAAAGATGTTCGTTGTATCGTTATTCCTGCAACGCAGGCAATTTATTTACAGTGTGTCAAAGAGGGTATTGCCGAAATCTTTATCGAGGCGGGTGCTATAATTTCAACTCCTACTTGCGGCCCCTGTCTTGGCGGTCATATGGGTATTCTTGCAAGCGGTGAGCGTGCGGTTTCCACTTCAAACCGTAATTTTGTAGGACGTATGGGTCACACAAAATCAGAAATTTATCTTGCTTCTCCCGCAGTTGCGGCAGCGTCAGCCGTTGCCGGTTATATTGCAGACCCGAGAAAAGCGTAAGGAGGTAAGTGCTATGAATGTTAAAGGAACAGTACATAAGTTCGGCGACAATGTTGATACAGACGTTATAATCCCTGCTCGTTATCTTAATAAGAGCGACGATGCGTGGCTTGCATCGCACTGTATGGAGGATATTGATGCTGATTTTGTAAATAAAGTAAAAAAAGGCGACATTATGGTAGCTCGTGCCAATTTCGGCTGCGGCTCGTCAAGAGAGCATGCACCGATTGCTATTAAAGCGTCAGGTATTTCCTGTGTAATTGCAAGCACATTTGCACGTATTTTTTATCGTAATGCGATTAACATAGGACTTGCTATTCTTGAATGTGACGAGGCTGCAAACGATATTGAAGACGGCGACGAGGTTGCTGTTGATTTTGACAGCGGTATCATAACAAATTGTACAACAGGCAAAACGTATAAGGCACAGCCGTTTCCCGAATTTATTCAAAATATTATCAAAAACGGCGGTCTTATGAATTCTATTAACGGTAAATAAAGGTAACTTATTATGTATTTAGTGCTCAGTGACAGTGTTTTGAAAAAGGCTTGGGGCAGCTCCGCCGAATATTGGTTTTCACGTGTTGATTACAGTATTCATAATGCAGATGAGCTGTCGTGCAATGACAATACAAAACTTTTTGAATCGGGCTTTATTCCTTTTGTTACGATTAGTAACGAAGAGGTTATCAGAGCGTATATAAATTCTCTTAACAACAGGAAAATTTCATCCGCATTTGAAGGACTTTCATCTCAGGAATATGTTGAAACATTCTGGAAATATTATAATGCTTATGAAGATATTTCAACAGGATTTGCCGATTTTGAAAAATCTTTTCTTTTGAAGAAAGTGACTGAATGGTGCGACGAATATTCAATCGAGTATGTTGTCGAAAACGAATAACAATTTTAATCGCCAATGAGATTTGACCCATTGGCGATTTTTTGAGAATGTCTCAGACTGTTAAGACTAATAAAAACATAGAATACGTAAACCAAAAATTACAATGCAAAAATTATAATACGATAGGTTAATAAATATATGAAAAAACTTCTAATAATCAACGGCTCTCCACGTGAAAACGGCGTTTGCGCCGAAATGATAAATCAGGTCAGAACGTATTTTTTGGACTGTGAAACAAGATGCTACGATACTTTTAAGCTCTCTCCGGCACCGTGTACGGACTGCAAGTATTGCGAATACCACGACGGATGTTCAAACAGAGACCTTGACATATTTTTTGAGGACTTTGAGGAAGCGGATTATATCGTCTTTTTCACGCCTGTTTATAATAATTTTTTTCCTGCTCCGCTTAAAGCGATTATCGACCGCTTTCAAAGATATTACAGCGCAAGATTTAAACGTGGAGCCAAACCGCCTATCGCAAAGCCGAAGCGTGTAGGAGTTGTCATAGCAAGCGGTTCAAATGCACGTCAGTCCGCAGATTATATGACGGCAACGCTCAGGCAGTCGTTTACTGTTTTAAACGGCGAGGTTTGTGCAAGATATTATATCCCGAATACCGATATGGGAAAATATACGTTCAATCTTGTTGAACTGCAAAAATTTGTCCACCAGTTAAAAAATATCAAATAAACGACTCTAAACAATGGCAAGGTCTTAAATCTTGCCATTATTTTATTATAATTTAATATATTATTTATTGCATAATATTTTTCTTTGTGATATAATTGAAAAACTGTAAAGTGGGGAAATATATATGATAATCCTTGGAATCGACCCGGGTTACGCAATTGTAGGCTGGGGTGTTTTGGAATACAGTTCAAATCATTTTCGTGTTATGGGGTACGGAGCGATAACTACAGATGCTCATACGCCGTTTCCGCTCAGACTCCAGACGATATATAACGATATGTGCTATATTTTTGAAAAGTATAAACCTGATGTTATGAGTATGGAAAAGTTGTTCTATAACAATAACGCGAAAACTGTTATCGACGTTGCACAGGCAAGGGGAGTAATCACTCTTTCGGCGCAGAATTATTCTGTTGATATTTACGAATATACGCCTTTGCAGGTTAAGCAGTCTGTTGTAGGCTACGGCAGAGCGGAGAAAAAGCAGGTGCAGGAAATGACTCGTGTAATACTCGGACTTGATAAAATTCCTAAGCCCGACGATACCGCCGACGCTCTTGCAATGGCGATATGCCACGGTCACAGCAGCGGCTCGCTGATGAGGGGAATCAAATAATTTTACTATCGTTTTTATAAATCCTCACGATAATACTTATAATTAAAAATTCGTTTTGCCTTGCCGTCGTGTGAGGCGTACAGATAAAAACTTCATTCACCGAGAAAGGTTTTGGTGATTATATGATTTACAATTTAAACGGCAGGCTGACTGTTTCTGATATAAATTATATTGTTGTTGAATGTGGTGGAGTCGGCTTTAAATGCTTTACAACGCTTAATACGCTTCAATCTTTAGGTAAGGTTGGGGACAGCGTTAATGTTTATACATATATGGCGGTTCGTGAGGACGCAATGGATTTGTACGGTTTTGCAACTGTGGTGGAGCTTGACGCTTTTAAGCTTCTTATTACCGTTTCGGGAGTCGGCCCTAAAGCTGCTCTCGCTATATTGACGGAGCTTCCTCCCGACCGTTTGGCAATTTGTATTGCCGCAGGTGACGCAAAAGCAATTACTAAAGCTCAGGGCGTCGGTAAAAAAACAGCCGAACGTGTTGTGCTTGAACTTAAAGATAAAATGGCGGGTATTGCAGACGCTTCGACAGCTCAGTCGGTCAGCGACGCTGTTTCCGTAACAGGCAGTTCGGATGCTTCCGAGGCTGTGGCGGCGCTCGTAGCTCTCGGATATTCGCAGTCGGATGCAGCCGTTGTTGTTGGCGCAATGGATAAATCATTGTCGGTTGATGAGATGATTCGCCACGGACTTAAACAGCTTGCCAAGAATTTGTAACAGGAGGTAATTTTAATGCAGGAAACTGAAATGGATTTTGAAAGCAGAATTATTACCTCTGACTTTACTCCCGAGGATAATGATATTGAAAGCTCGCTTCGTCCGAAAACGCTTGATGAGTATATCGGTCAGGAAAAGGTTAAGGAAAATTTATCTGTATATATCGAAGCTGCAAGAGGCAGAGGAGAGGCTCTTGACCACGTGCTTCTCTATGGCCCTCCGGGACTCGGAAAGACGACTCTTGCGGGTATAATTGCCAATGAAATGGGCGTTAATATTCGTATTACAAGCGGGCCGGCTATTGAAAAACAAGGCGATTTGGCTGCTTTACTTACTAATTTGCAGGAGGGTGACGTTCTTTTTATTGACGAAATTCATCGTCTTAACCGTCAGGTTGAGGAAGTTCTTTATCCCGCAATGGAGGATGGAGTGCTTGATATTATAATAGGCAAAGGCCCGTCGGCTCGTTCAATACGTCTTGATTTACCGCATTTTACCTTAATCGGCGCCACTACAAGAGCAGGTCAGCTTTCGGCACCGCTTCGTGACCGATTCGGAGTTATATTCAGACTTGAAATGTATACTCCCGAACAGCTTGCAACGATTGTAAAAAGAAGTGCCGGAATACTTGAAATACCTGTTGATGATGCCGGTGCCGGAGAGATTGCTTCACGTTCAAGAGGTACTCCGAGAATTGCAAATCGGCTGTTAAAGCGAAGCCGTGATTTCGCTCAGGTTAAATATGACGGTGTTATAAGCAAAGAGGCGGCTGTAGATGCTCTCAGCAAAATGGAAATTGATGCGCTCGGACTTGATAATATTGACAGAGTTTTACTTACGACAATGATAAAAAATTATAACGGTGGCCCCGTAGGACTTGAAACAATAGCTGCCGCAATCGGCGAAGAAGCTGTAACCATTGAGGACGTTTATGAGCCGTATCTTATGCAAATCGGATTTTTGTCAAGAACTCCACGTGGCAGATGCGCAACAGCCCTTGCATACAGGCATTTAGGCTTTGAACAGGACGGGCAGCAGACTTTATTATAATAACTAAATAATACTAAAAGGTGATTTTATGGGCAGATTATTTGGAACAGACGGTGTAAGAGGAATTGCAAATAAAGATTTAACTCCCGAGCTTGCGCTTAAAATAGGACGTGCGGCGGCGGTCGTACTTCTTAGAGAGAGTAAATCGGAAAAGCCGACAATTCTAATCGGCAGAGATACGAGAGCGTCGGGAGATATGCTTGAGGCGGCTCTTACGGCAGGATTTTGTTCGGTCGGATGTAATGTGCTTTCGGTCGGTGTAATCCCAACTCCGGGCGTTGCGTATCTTGTAGGCAAATATTGCTGTGAAGCGGGTGTTATGATCTCAGCTTCGCATAATCCGTGCGAATATAACGGAATTAAAATTTTTCAAAAAACAGGCTACAAACTTGACGATGCTATTGAGGAAGAAATTGAGGCTATTATCTTGGATAATGCCGAAGAAGTTCCCGTTAAAATCGGCGGAGAGGTCGGAAATCGTCTTTACTGTAAAACGGCGGTGCGTGATTATGTTGAACACGTCGTTTCGACCGCAAGCGTTCGCTTTGACGGTCTGACTATCGCTCTTGACTGTGCAAACGGCAGTGCGTCTGTATGCGCAAAAGATATATTTACTTCTCTCGGAGCAAAGTGCATTATGCTTTCCGATACTCCCGACGGTACAAATATAAATAAAAACTGTGGCTCTACTCATCCTGAGGAGCTGATGCATTTTGTAAAAAATGCTTCGCTTGATTTAGGTCTTGCTTTTGACGGCGATGCGGACAGAATGCTTGCTGTAGATGAAAACGGCGAGCTTGTTGACGGCAATAAGGTTATTGCAATTTGCGCAATGCAAATGAAAAAGGAAAACAGACTTAAGAAAAATACAGCCGTAGTTACTGTTATGAGCAATATGGGATTTTTCAAATTCTGCGAAGAAAATGGGATTTCCTGTGCAAAAACAGCCGTTGGCGACCGCTATGTACTTGAAAGAATGCTCAAGGACGGCTATAATATCGGCGGCGAGCAAAGCGGTCACGTGATTTTTCTTGATTTTGCAACAACCGGCGACGGTGAGCTTTCAGGCGTTCAGCTTGTTGAAACTGTCGTTAAAACAGGCAAAAAACTGTCGGAACTTGCAAAAATAATGAAGGTTTATCCTCAGGTGCTTGTAAATGTAAATGTGACAAGCGAGGGTAAGCAAAAATATAATAATGACGAATATATTATCTCTGCCGTGCAGCAGGCTGAAATGGAACTTATGGGCGACGGTCGTGTCCTTGTTCGTGTAAGCGGAACAGAGCCGTTGGTGCGTGTAATGCTTGAGGGCAGTGATATTGAACATATTACGGTTTTGGCAAACAGAATTGCCGATGTTATCCGTGAAAGATTATCTTAATTAGGGATTTTTATTTAGATGAGATATACAAATGATTGGGTCGATTACGAACTTATCGACTGCTCCTGCGGTGAAAAATTGGAACGCTGGACTCGTGAAATACTGATTCGTCCCGACCCGCAGGTTATTTGGAAAAGTGAAAGAAAGCATAAGCTTTGGTATCAGCCCGACGCACGTTATATGCGTTCAAACACAGGCGGCGGAAAGTGGCAGACGTTTAATCGTATTCCGTCACAGTGGCAGGTGAGATATAAGGATTTAACCTTTAACATCAAGACTATGGGATTTAAGCACACAGGTTTGTTTCCCGAACAGGCTGTAAACTGGGATTTTACACGAGAGCTTATAAAAAATTCAGGCAGAAGCGATGTAAAGGTGCTGAACTTATTTGCATATACAGGTGGCGCTACAGTTGCTTGCTTAAAGGAAAATGCCTCGGTCGTTCACGTTGACGCATCAAAGGGTATGGTGCAGTGGGCAAAGGAAAATGCCGCTGCTTCCGGAGTTTATGACGCAAATGTACGCTGGATTGTTAATGATTGCAAAAAATTTGTTCAGCGTGAAATACGAAGAGGCAATAAGTACGATATTGTAATTCTTGACCCACCGAGCTACGGGAGAGGGCCAAAGGGCGAAATATGGCACCTTGAGGACAGTATTTATGAGTTTATCAAGCTTGTGGAGCAGGTACTTTCGGACAGTCCGCTTATGGTACTTCTTAATTCTTACACAACAGGACTTTCGGCGTCCGTTATGAAATATATTTTAGATGATGTTATTACGAGTGAAAGAGGCGGCTGCGTTACAGCTGACGAAATCGGCTTGCCCGTCTCCTCCAATTCACGTATACTGCCTTGTGGCTCGTCAGCCATTTGGACAAATAACTAAGGATTGATACAATGAATTTGATTGAATTCAAAAACGTTGATTTTTCTTATATAATCGATGATGAGCTTGACGATTCGCAGGACGATTCAAAAGTAAAAAAAATTGATGTTCTTAAAAATTTTAATCTTAATATAGAAAAAGGCTCGTTTGTAGCAATTTTAGGTCACAACGGTTCGGGAAAATCAACCGTTGCAAAGCTGACTAACGGTATTTTATTTGCTCAAAACGGCGAGGTTGTAGTCGACGGTCAAATTGCAAAGGATGACGACAGCATTTTTGATATACGAAAAAAAGTCGGAATGGTTTTTCAAAATCCCGACAATCAGATAGTTTCATCTATTGTTGAGGAAGACGTTGCTTTCGGAGTTGAAAATTTAGGTGTGCCGTCGGATGAATGCAGACGAAGAGTTGACGATGCTTTGAAAACGGTCGGTATGTACGAGTACCGTACAAAAGCACCTAATAAACTTTCGGGCGGTCAAAAACAGCGTGTTGCCGTTGCCGGAATTATTGCAATGAAACCGCAGTGTATAGTTCTTGACGAGCCTACGGCAATGCTTGACCCAAGCGGCAGAAAAGAAGTAATGCAAACAATAAAAAAGCTTAATCGTGAAGAGGGAATAACTATTGTTCTCATAACTCATTATATGGACGAGGCTGTTCAGGCTGACCGTGTTATAGTTATTGATAACGGCGAAATTAAAATGGACGGCGCTCCCGAGGATGTATTTTCACGTGTTGACGAGGTTAAATCCTACGGACTTGACGCACCCCAGTCTACAGAGCTTATTGCACGTTTAGGCTTTAAGACGAAAAAAACTATATTAAATGCAGACGATTGCGTATCGTTTTTGAAAACAAAGCTGGAGGAAAATGGCTGATGGCTTTTTTAGTCTGTCAAAATTTAAAATATCTTTACAGCGTAGGTACTCCTTTTGAAACTGCCGCCATTGACGATGTAAGTATTGATGTTGAACAGGGCGATTTAATCGGCATTATCGGTCATACAGGCTCAGGTAAATCAACTCTTATTCAGCATTTAAACGGCTTGCTTGAGCCGAGTTCGGGCAAGGTTTTTCTTGATGATAAAGATATTTGGTCTAAAGAAAATAAAAAGAATATTCGGCAGGTTCGCTTTGCTGTGGGACTTTGCTTTCAGTATCCCGAATATCAGATTTTTGAAGAAACCGTTTATAAAGAAATTGCGTTTGGTCCCAAGCAAATGGGTCTTGACGAAAATGAAATTGACAAGCGTGTAAAGCGCAGTATGGAATTTGTCGGAGTATCATTCGACCTTGCCGAAAAGTCGCCGTTTGACCTTTCCGGCGGTCAAAAACGCAGAATTGCAATCGCTTCGATTTTGGCAATGGAGCCGAGAGTTTTGATTTTGGACGAGCCTTGCGCCGGCCTTGACCCAAAGGGACGCAATGTTATACTTAATTTGATACGTGAGTATCAGCAGACAATGGGAAATACTGTCATTTTAGTTTCCCATTCTATGGAAGATGTTGCCATGCTTTGTAAAAAAGTTCTTGTTATGAATCAAGGCAAGGTTGCAATGTATTCAACTGTTGATGAAATTTATTCACATTCCGATGAGCTAAAAGCAATGGGGCTCAATGTGCCCGAAATTACAAATATTTTTCTTAAATTAAAGGAACAGGGTATCGACTGCAATACTAACATTTATACTGTTGAACAGGGTGTTGCTGAAATGAAAAGACTTCTTTCGAAAGGAAGCAAAAAATGATTTCGGATATTACAATAGGTCAGTATTTCCCGGGAAATTCTCCCATACACAAAATGGACGCAAGAATGAAAATTATACTGACATTGATTTTGATAGTTTCAATTTTTATATGTAAAAATATTTTTTCTTTGCTGACTGTAATTGCGGCAACACTTGCCGTGACAGCAATATCAAAAATCCCGTTTAAAACAATATTTAAAAGTGTTAAGCCTTTGGCTATAATAATTATAATCACAGCCGTTTTGAATATATTTTACGGTTCGGGCGAACCGCTTGTCACAATCGGCAAGCTTAAAATTACGGCTGACGGAATATCGACGGCAATATTTATGGCTGTTCGTATTATAACACTCGTTATCATCAGCTCGCTTTTAACATATACAACGTCGCCAACAGAGCTGACAGACGCTATTGAACGGCTGATGAAACCGCTTAAAATATTTAAAATTGACGTTCATACGATTGCTATGATAATGACTATAGCGCTTCGTTTTATTCCGACGCTTATTGAGGAAATAGAAAAAATTATGGCTGCGCAAAAATCACGTGGTGCAGATATGGAATCGGGCGGTCTTATTCACCGTGCCAAGGCTCTTATTCCCGTTTTGATACCGCTTTTTGTTTCCGCTTTTCGCAGGGCAAACGAGCTTGCTTATGCAATGGAGTGCCGATGCTATCGTGGCGGAGAAGGCAGAACAAAAATGAAAGTTATGAAGATGGAAACAAGGGATTACATCGCTCTGACTGTTGTAATTCTTTTCGTTGCGCTTATTGTAGTGATGAATCACTTTTTGCCAAATATTATATGATATA
>JAJBVC010000179.1 GCA_020860025.1 Clostridiales bacterium
GACTGTTGATACAGTAAATTTTAAATTCATTTTAATAATACACCTATTTCATTTTACTTTCAAGATACTGTTGTAAAAAACGCTCTTTTATTATAAATATCATTATGATTTTGATTATTTACCTGTTGTATTGCGAAATTTTTTAATACTTGCAAATATTTATTTTATGTGATATATTATGAATGAGATATTATGGAGGGAGTGTTTCATTTGAAAAATAAAAGAATAACCTCAATGCTGCTTTCACTTGCCATTATAGTAAGTACATTGTTTTGCTTTGACATTGCTATAGTTAAGGCGGCAACAAGCGGCAGCTGTGGTGCTACGGGCTCAAGTGTAACGTGGGTCTATGACGAGGATACGACTACTCTTACTTTAAGCGGAAGCGGTTCCACTAAGGATTACGGCACAACTTCTTTAAACAGACCCGGTTGGTATGATTATAAATCTGTTATTACTACCGTTGTTGTTGAAGAGGGAATTACAACAATTGGCTGTCTTAATTTTTATCAGTTTACAGCGCTTACATCTGTTTCGCTCCCAAGTACGTTAACTACAATTAAAGGCGGTACTCTCGGTTATGGAGCGTTTGCGGAATGCA
Organism: Clostridiales bacterium; assembly: GCA_020860025.1. Classification (GTDB taxonomy): domain Bacteria; phylum Bacillota; class Clostridia; order Oscillospirales; family Acutalibacteraceae; genus Eubacterium_R. Next base: position 602 of record JAJBVC010000179.1, read on the forward strand.
CCGCTTTAACTTCTATTGAATTGCCGTCTAATTTAACGACCATCGGCGCAATGGCATTTAAAGGCTGTACCGCTTTGACAAGTATAACTTTTCCCGACAGCCTTACATCTCTTGGTGAATATGCGTTTCAGGATTGCTCAAGTCTTACATCTGTTACATACGGAACAGGACTTACATCAACCGGCGTAGGCGCATTTTATGATGCCGGTGTTAAAAATATTACGTTTTCATCAACAATAACAGCTGTTGATTCGTGGTCGTTTTACGGCTGTAAAATGACTTCTGTTGAACTGCCTGAAACTATTACAAGTATAGGTACTCGTGCATTTGCCAACTGTACTTTTATTTCTTCCGCAACGATTTATAATGCTAACTGTACATTTGAAGGAATTGTTGGTGAAGACCCGTTTAACGGTTCCAATCAGTCGCTTACAATTTACGGCCACAGCAGTTCAACAGCACAGACGTATGCTGAAGAAAAAGGTTATGATTTCGTATCTATTGATTCGTGCGACCACGAAACTACGTATGAGGTTGTAACTCTTGAGCCAACGTGTACCGAGGAGGGCACAACTACACAAGTTTGTGAAAACTGCGGTTTCGTTGTATCGGAAACAACTTTGGCTGCTTTAGGTCATACTTGGACTGTTGTTGAAACTGTTGATAATACAGAAACTGACGGTCATATATACACATCAAGCGTTTGCGATACCTGCGGTGAAACATTGGACGAAATAACTCATGTGTCATACGTTGAGGGTTATTACGAATATACAAATACAGCAACCTGTACACGTGCCGGTATCGAAACGTATACCTGCCTTGTTGACGGCTGCGGAAGCGTTACAAGAAGCGTAGCGTCAAAAGGAAATCATCAGGTAGATGAGTATACGGTTACGGCAGAACCGACTTGTACAACAGACGGCTCGCAGGAGGGTGTATGTACAGTTTGCGGCGAAACCGTTACTGAAACTATCGCAGCTACAGGTCATACTAACGAATATGTTGAATCTCTCGATAATACAGCAGAGGACGGTCATACATATGATATTTACTTGTGCAGTGTCTGTGGCGAGCAAACGATTACAGCTACTCATGCTGAATGGCTTGACGACTATTATACTTCAACCGTAGTAACAGAACCCGGATGTGTTATAAGCGGATTGCAGCGTGATACTTGTTCTATTTGCGGTGAAACAAGATACGTTACTATTGCGGCAACCGGTCAGCATGATTGGGTTGTTACAACATCAACCGATGCAACTTGTACAGCAAGGGGTACAACTTATTATGCCTGCTCAAACTGTTCAATGACTAAGGTTGAATATACAGAAGCGCTCGGTCACGATTATGTTTTGCAGGAAGACAGCAGTGTTGACCCTACCTGTACAACAGCCGGTTATAATGTGTATAAATGCTCACGTTGTTCAGCGGCAAATAATGTAGTTGTCAGTGCTACCGGTCATACTGCCGACCCGCTTAATTATACAATCAATTCGGAAGCAACCTGTACCGAAGAAGGCAGTGCAACTTCTGTTTGTACTGTTTGCGGTGAAAGCTTTGATATTGTTTTGACAGCGTTAGGTCATAATTATGAAAATGTTATAACGGAAATTGAAGATATGCCCGGTCACTCGCTTTCAACTCCTACCTGTACAAGGTGCGGTTATACGGATTCTGCCGAAACTGTACATGATGAATGGATTGAGGGAGATTATACGACTACCGTTATTACGGAAGGCTCGTGTACCGTTGCAAGAGTAACGAGAGATACGTGTTCCTATTGCTCGCTGACAAGGACTAATACAACAGCAGCTACAGGACATCAGTATGTATTTGACGGTGTTTTGGATGACGGTACGCTCAGTTATACCTGTTCTGTATGTTCAAATAATATAACAAGAACACCGACTACACTTTTAGTTTTGTGGAATTCCAGTTATATAAATACCGCTCCCGAAGATACAACGTACGGTTATCTGTTTGAAACTGTACCTGACGGTATAATTAACGCAAAGGATTACAGCATAATTTCAAAAGCTAATAAAGCCTATACAGTTACAACATCTAACTAATCAAACGGATTACCTGATTTTTGTCGGGTAATCCATTTTTTTAATTTATACTCTTTACTTTATTTGTAATTTATATTATTATATATAAAAATAAGATTTTGGAGGGCGAATTATGAGTATCGCTTACAAAAGAATATTGTTAAAACTCAGCGGTGAGGTGCTTGCAGGGTCCAAAGGCACAGGTATCGACACCGAAACGGTAATCAAAATATGCAAGTCTGTAAAAAAGGTTGCCGATATGGGCGCTGAAGTCGGAATCGTTGTCGGCGGCGGAAACTTTTGGCGTGGCAGAACAAGTGAGCATATGGACAGAACGAGAGCAGATCATATCGGAATGCTTGCAACAGCAATGAATTCACTTGCACTTTGTGATGCACTTGAACAGCTCGGTGCAATAGTTCGTGTTCAGACAGCCATTGAAATGCGTCAGATTGCCGAGCCGTATATCAGAAATAAAGCCGTTCGTCATTTTGAAAAGGGCAGAATTGTTATTTTCGGCTGCGGAACAGGTTCGCCTTTCTTTTCAACAGACACTGCTGCCGCACTTCGTGCCGTAGAAATCAATGCGGACGTTTTGCTTAAAGCAACAAATGTTGACGGCGTTTATGACAAAGACCCAAATAAATTTGATGATGCTGTTAAGTTTGACGAGGTAACATTCAGAGATGTACTCGCTCACGACATTAAGGTTATGGATTCCACAGCGTTTTCACTTTGTAAAGACAATGATTTGTCTATTCTTGTTTTCGATTTATCAGACCCTGACAATATTGTAAAAGCCGTTCAGGGCGAAACAATCGGCACTTTAGTCAGAAATTGATTGATATAATAATTTAAGAGAGGAATAAATTTATGAATACTTTATTTGAAAAAACTAAGGATAAGATGGAAAAATGCCTTGACTCACTTGAAAGGGATTATTCATCAATTCGTGCAGGACGTGCTAACCCGTCAATTCTTGATAAGGTTATGGTCGATTACTATGGTGTTCCGACGCCGGTTAATCAAATGGCTGCTGTCAGCGTGCCCGAAGCAAGACTTCTTGTCGTTCAGCCTTGGGACGCTTCAACATTAAAAGATATTGAAAAGGCTATTAACATTGCTGATATTGGAATAAATCCTCAAAATGACGGCAAGGTTATAAGACTTTCTTTTCCACAGCTTACCGAGGAACATCGTAAATCTCTTCAAAAGGATGTTTCTAAGCGTGGAGAAGAGGCAAAAGTGGCAATCCGTAATGTTCGCCGTGACGCTATGGACGAACTTAAAAAGATGAAAAAGAATAGCGAAATCACCGAAGATGACCAAAAAGACGGTGAGAAAAAGCTTCAGGATATTACTGATGATTATATCAAGCAGTCGGAAAATATCACAAAGAAGAAAGAGGAAGAAATTATTTCTCTTTAATCTCTTTCTTTATTGACAGACTTGAGAATGTCAAGAAAGTAGTCAGAATTAAGCATTTTGGGAGGATTGCTGTACGATTGTACTGCTTCCGAGCAAAAGGCTTAAAACGCTCAAAAGTGCCGAAAAATCGGTTTCTTGGCACTTTTAAATCATTGTTATTTAATACGATTTTATTTTTGAGATATAAAAACAGAACGATACTTATATTTTACAATACGAGCGTGGTTATGACACTTTATTGACGGACTGGGGCGACAAACAGTCGCCCTATAACTGTATTAAGGAGGTGCTGTCAATGGCAGCTTTTTCCAAAAAAAATAAAAATGATAATAATTATACCATCTTGCCGAAGCATTTAGGAATTATTATGGACGGTAACGGCAGATGGGCTAAAAAAAGAGCGCTCCCTCGTTCGGCAGGTCATAAGGCAGGAGCAAACGTCTTTCGCACAATCAGCAAGGAATGTGAACGGCTTGGTATTGAGTATGTAACATTTTATGCCTTTTCAACCGAAAACTGGAAACGTCCTAAAGAAGAAGTCGACGCTTTGATGAATCTTTTTATGGACTATTTGCTTGAGGCTAAAAGCGATATGACTAAAGCCGGAAACAGCAGGATAATATTTATCGGCGAGCGAGAGGGAATTTCTCAGGAGCTTCTTGACCTAATGGACGAAGCTGAAGAGGAAACCAAATCTCATACAGGCACAACGGTTTACCTTGCAATCAACTACGGCGGAAGACAGGAAATTGTAAGTGCTGTAAATAAGCTGATTAAAAGTGGTAAAACTCAAATCTCAGAGGACGATATTTCTAATTCTTTATATACAGTTCCTGATTGTGACTTAATAATCAGACCGAGTGGTGAGGAGAGATTGTCAAATTTCTTGCTTTGGCAGGCGGCGTACAGTGAATTTTGGTACAGTAATGTACTTTGGCCCGATTTTAAGGTGGATGATTTACATTCTGCACTTCGTGAATTTGAAAAGAGAAACCGTCGTTTTGGAGGATAAGTGATGAAGCAAAGAGTTATTACAGCCGTTTGTCTGCTTGCGGTTTTGGCTGTTGTAGTTTGGCAGATTGATACGCCGATTCTTGTGATTGCGGTTGCATTTCTTTCTGCCGTAGCAAGTATTGAAATTATGAAATGTGCAAATGTTCAAAATACATTTATCAAAGTGGTCGGTACTGCTTTTTCGGCTTGCTTTCCTTTCTTTGCAAGCAGTGAGGTACTAACTCCTTTGGTATCAGCAGACGTATGGGGCAACGTTATCGGATTTATTCCGAATATAGTTTATATAATTGCGCTTTGCCTTGTCTTTCTTCTTGCAATGCTTAAGGGTTATGCATATACAACATTCGAGGACGTTGCAATCAGTATTTTTGCAAGCGTTATAGTTCCTTACGGCTTTAGTATTTTTATACGTCTTAGGGATATGTTTGATAATGAACAGTTTGGAATTTATCTTATTTTCTATGCGCTTATTTGCGCTCTCGCAACAGATACAGGCGCTCAGCTGACAGGTATGGCAATAGGCAAGCATAAAATGTCGCCTAATATATCTCCGAAGAAAACTGTTGAAGGTTCAATCGGAGGAATTGTTTTCAGCTTTATTCTCACTGCTGTTGCGCTTACAATATATAATAAGGTTGCTATCGTACCGCTTGATAAATCTATGGCGACGGTTTTGCTCGTTGCCTGTGTACCTGTATCGGTTATGAGTATGATGGGCGATTTGTCTGCGTCTGTACTAAAACGTAATTTCGGTGTTAAAGATTTTGGTAAAATCTTTCCCGGTCACGGCGGTGTAATGGATCGTATGGATTCAACACTGTTCACCTTGCCGTGTACATATGTAATTGCGCTTATTACCAAAAATATTTTATGATTTATAAAGTTACATTTATTTTAATATAATGAATTACGGTGTTAAAATGAAGAAAATTTCACTGCTCGGCTCAACAGGTTCAATCGGAACGCAGAGCCTTGATGTTTGCAGAATGCACGGCTATGAAGTAAAGTGCCTCACTGCAAATTCAAATGTTAATTTAATGGAAAATCAGGTGCGTGAATTTAAGCCTGATTTAGTATGTATGATGAACGAAGATGCCGCCAAGGATTTAAAAACAAAAATCGGCGACACATCTTCAAAAGTTGTTGCCGGAATGGACGGTCTGATTGAGTGCGCCGTTTATGGCGGTGCCGATACGGTCTTAAATTCAGTTGTCGGAATGGTTGGACTTTGCCCGACTCTTGAGGCTATCAAAGCAAAAAAGACTATCGCTCTCGCCAATAAGGAAACTTTAGTTGCGGGAGGTAATCTTGTAACAAATCTTGCTAAGGAAAATTCAGTTTCAATTCTTCCGGTTGATAGTGAACATTCGGCAATTTTCCAGTCGATGCAGGGAATGCCAAACAAAAAAGCGATTAAAAAAATTATATTAACCGCTTCGGGTGGCCCTTTTTTCGGTAAAAAAATTAATGAGCTTGAAAATGTGACGGCTGCCGACGCTTTAAAGCATCCGAATTGGGATATGGGTGCAAAAATTACTATTGACTCTGCCACAATGATGAATAAGGGTCTTGAGTTTATTGAAGCAAAATGGCTTTTTGATATGCCAAATGATGATATTGAAATTGTTGTTCACCGTGAATCTGTCGTTCATTCGGCTATTGTTTATCAGGATAATTCGATGATAGCACAGCTTGGAGTTCCAGATATGCGTATTCCTATTCAATATGCTCTTACTTATCCCGAACGTCTGCCGAGTCCTGTTTCAGAGCTTTCTCTTGCAGATTACGGCAAATTGACTTTTTATGAGCCTGATTATGATACGTTCAAGTGTATTAATGTTTGCAAAAATGCTATTGAACTCGGTGGACTTCACCCGGCAGCGGCTAACGGAGCAAATGAAGAAAGTGTGCGTTTATTCTTAAACGGTAAAATTAAATTTACAGATATTGCATATCTTAATAATGAGGCAATGCTTAATGCTCCCGATGTTCAGGATTTTACTCTTGACGATGTGCTGAAAGCGGACAGAGCGGCAAGAAATTATGTTATTGAGGCGGTCAAGTGACTTTAAGTTCAGTTTGGAATACGGTTTATCCGATAATAATTGCAATTTTATTTTTTGAACTAATAATAATTATTCATGAGGGCGGTCATTTCGTTGCTGCTCGCCTTATGAAAATAAAAGTAAATGAATTTTCCATAGGTATGGGGCCGAAGCTTATTCAGTTTCAGCGTAAGGACACAAAATATACTTTGCGTCTTATTCTGTTTGGCGGTTACTGCTCGATGGAGGGCGAGGACGGCGAAAGCGAAGATAAAAATGCTTTCGGCAACAAAAAGGTTATTCAGCGTATTTTTGTTGTTGTAGCCGGCGCCGTTATGAATTTAATTCTCGGCCTTATTATAATGCTGATTATTGTGTCGTCACAGTCGCTTGTCGGAACTACTCAGATTGCAAAATTTGAGGATGACGCAGTCAGCGCATCATCAGGCTTGCAGGTCGGCGATACTATAAAAAGTATTGACGGTATGCGTGTATATACAACCAACGATATTTCAACAGGCATTTCAAGAAGTCAGGATAATGTACTTGATATTGTTGTAATTCGTGACGGTGAGGAAGTTGAACTTGACGTTACATTTGATATGGAGGATTACGACGGACAGCAGTATGTAAAAATGGACTTTTGGCTGTACGGCGCTCCTAAAACAGTTGGCGGTGTATTAAGCCAGACATTAAAAGAATTTGTATCATATGCAAGAATGGTATTTTTGTCACTGCACGATTTGATTGTCGGGCGGTATGGAATAACAGATTTGAGCGGCCCTGTCGGAGCAGTCAGCGTTGTTTCAGACGCTGTTAAAACTTCTTCATATTCAATGCTTCGCATTATGGCGCTTCTGACAATAAACGTAGGATTATTTAATCTTTTTCCGATACCTGCACTTGACGGCTGGAGATTTTTTGTTCTGATAGCAGAGGGTATAACTCGTAAAAAGCTGCCGACTAAAGCGGAATATCTTATTAACGCAATAGGACTTGTTCTTTTACTCGGACTGATGTGCGTTGTGACGTTCAGCGATATAACAAAATTATTTTAAATAAAGGCAATGGTGACTAAAGTGAAAAGAAGAGAAAGCAGGAAAATTAAACTCGGCAATACATTTATCGGCGGTAACAGTGAGATACTCGTTCAAAGTATGCTTAATATCCCTGCAAGCGATATTGAAGGCTCTGTCAGTCAGGCTAAGGAGCTCGCTGCGGCAGGCTGTCAGGTAATACGTTTTGCTGTTCCCGATGAAAATGCACTTAATCTTATTGAGCCTATTAAAAACGCAGTCGACGTACCGCTTGTTGCCGATATACATTTTGACTACCGTCTTGCGCTCGGCGCAGTTGAACATGGTATTGATAAAATCAGAATTAACCCGGGAAATATTGGAGATGACAGTCGTGTGAAAGCTGTCGCAAATGCTTGTAAAGCAAAAAATATTCCTATAAGAATAGGTGTTAACTCAGGTTCACTCGAAAAAGAAATTCTCGCAAAATATGGCTCTCCGACGCCTGAAGCGATGGTTGAGTCTGCAATGTATCACGCAAGACTTCTTGAAAAATTTGATTTTGAGGATATAGTTATTTCAATAAAGTCTTCCAACGTCAATACTATGATTGCCGCTTACGAGCTTGCTGCGAGCGAATGTGATTATTCGCTTCATCTCGGCGTTACAGAGGCGGGAACAGAAAGAATGGGCATTATTAAATCTTCTGTAGGTATCGGCTCGCTGCTTACTCACGGTATCGGTGATACTATTCGTGTAAGCCTTACGGATTCACCTGTAAAAGAAGTTTTTGCAGGATTTGATATTTTAAAAGCTATAGGATTTAAAAATGACAGTCCTTACTTGATTTCATGTCCTACCTGCGGCAGAACTAAGATTGATTTAGTCTCACTTGCAAAGCAAGTTGAGGAGCGTCTGCGTGACTGCAAAAAGCCGATTAAAGTAGCTGTTATGGGCTGTATTGTAAACGGGCCCGGTGAAGCTAAGGAAGCAGACATAGGAATTGCCGGCGGTGACGGCTGTGGTCTTATATTTAAAAAAGGCGAAATTTTACGCAAGGTTGATGAAAAAGATTTATTAGAAGAATTGATGAAAGAAATTGAGAAGCTATAATGAATAAATTTTCAGATTATTTTTCGGAATATGTGGGCAGTGCTGAGCTTCCTTTTATCGGCAACGGTGAAATTGTATCTTTTACCGTGTCAAGAAAACAGCGTACATTAACTGTCGGCGTTCATTTTGACAGCTTTATACGTCACGATGTTATTTCAAACGCCGAACTTTCTATTGCAAGGGGAATAGAGCTTAGCAAGGCAACGATTAAGCCTACGTTTCCAAAAAGTGAGTTTTCCTGTGATAATATTGAGCAGATACTCGAATACATAAAAAAAGATAATCCTGCCGCTAACGGTTTTTTTGAAAATGCCGAAAGTGAAATTGAGGATAAAACTTTAACAATCTTTTTAAAAAAGGGCGGTAAGGACGTTCTTGAACTGAAAAGAGTAGACAAAGCTATTTCAACGCTTTTAATTCAAATGTTCGACATTGATTTAGACGTTGTGTTTATGGAAGTTGAAAGCTTTGATATTGAAAAAGCTGTACGTGAAGCTGTTGAGGAAAAGCGATTAGAGGAAGAACAGCGAAAGGAAAACGAAGAAAAGAATGTTGTTCATTCCCTATGGGGCGATTTGCCGATTTATAAAGACACTCTAAAAAAAATATACGGCAAAAATGTTTCTGAAAAGCCTAAAAATATAAAAGATGTTACAACCGACGACGGCTTTATTACCGTATGGGGCGACGTCATTAAAACAGAAGAGCGTGAAACTAAGCGTGGCAACAGCAAAATTTTCGATTTCGATATTACCGACTATACATCGTCAATTACCGTTAAAATGTTTGAGGATAAAAACGTTATTGACCCATTGATTAAAAAAATCGGCGATTCAAAAACTGTTGTTATAACAGGCTCGTATCAGTTTGATACATATTCAAATCAGTACGTTTTGCGCCCGAGTGGAATTGTCTCTGTTAAAAAGGCTGAAAAAACTGATGATGCAAATGAGAAGAGAATTGAACTTCACCTGCATACATCTTTATCGGAGATGGACGGAATTACTTCACCGAAATTGCTTGTGAAAAGAGCAATCGACTGGGGTCATAAAGCAATTGCCGTTACAGACCACGGAGTTGTTCAGGCACTTCCGGAGGCGTATGGTGTTGCCAAAGGTAAAATTAAACTTATTCTCGGTATGGAAGGGTATCTTGTTGATGATGAAAAATATCCCGACTTTATGAATTTGAAGCCGAGGCAATTTAAACGTCACCATATCATCCTTCTTGTAAAAGAAGATACTTCGTTTGACGAATCTATTCCGAAAGAAGAAAGAAAATACGGCAGAAAAAATTTATATGAAATGATTTCCGCCTCGAATATTAAATATTTTAAAACACGTCCGCTTATTCCCAAAAGTTTGCTTGCAAAAAAAAGAGACGGACTTATTATCGGCTCCGCCTGTGAACAGGGAGAGGTGTATCAGGCGATTCTTAACGGTGAGGATGATGAAACTCTTTTAAAGCTTGCCGCTTTTTATGATTACCTTGAAATACAGCCGAACGGTAATAACCGATTTATGCTTAATACGAGCGACAGCGAATATGTAAAAAATAAAAAGGGTGAGGACGTTAAAAATCCTTACTGGAGAGTAAATTCCGAGGAAGATTTAATTAACATAAATAAAAAAATTGTTTCTCTTGCCGATACTCTTAATAAGCCTGTAGTTGCAACGGGCGACGTTCATTTTCTCGATGAAAAGGACGCTCGTTTCAGAGCGATAATTATGGCGTCAAAAGGCTTCACCGATGCTGATAATCAAGCACCTTTATATTTTAAGACGACAAATGAAATGTTAGAGGATTTTGCATGGGCAGGGGACAGAGCCCGTGAATTTGTCATTGATAATCCAAATAAAATTGCCGATTCAATAATGGACGATATTCCGCCAATTCCTCCCGGTACATTTCAGCCTCATATTGACGGTGCTAATGAGGAACTTACGGAAAAATGCTGGTCACGTGCAAAAGAGATTTACGGTGACCCTGTTCCCGAATATGTGGCAACACGTTTGCAGCGTGAGCTTGATTCTATTATAGGTCACGGTTTCGGCGTTTTGTACGTTATAGCAAAGCGTCTTGTTGAGGAAAGTGAAAGAAACGGCTATCTTGTCGGCTCAAGAGGTTCGGTTGGCTCGTCATTTGCGGCGCATATGGGCGGTATTTCAGAGGTTAATCCTCTTGCTCCCCATTATTACTGCAAAAAATGTAAACACAGCGAGTTTATACTTGACGGCTCTGTCGGCTCAGGCTTTGACCTGCCGCCTAAAAACTGCCCAAATTGCGACGAACCTATGAAACGTGACGGCCATGAAATTCCTTTTGAAACATTTCTCGGCTTTGACGGTGATAAAGAGCCTGATATCGACCTTAATTTTTCAGGCGAATATCAATCGCAGGCTCACAGGTTTACCGAAGAATTATTTGGTAAAGAATATGTGTTTAAAGCAGGAACAATGGCGACTGTTGCCGATAAAACAGCATACGGCTACGTTATGAAATATCTTGACGAAAGAGGACTTCAAAATTCGACTCCACGAGCTGAGATTGACCGTCTTACCGTAGGCTGTACGGGTATTAAGAGAACAACAGGTCAGCACCCGGGCGGAATGGTTGTTGTTCCGAATAAATATACTGTTGAGGATTTTACACCGATTCAGTATCCGTCAAATGATGAAAAAAAAGGTACATATACAACTCATTTTGACTTTAAACATTCACTTCACGATACGCTCTTGAAGCTCGACGAGCTTGGACATGATAATCCTACGCTTTATAAATATCTTGAGGATTCGACGGGAATACCTGTAATGGATGTTGATTTGTCCGACCCGAATTTGTACAAGCTTATCACATCTACAGAGCCTATAGGCGTTTCTCCGAAAGATATTGATTGCAATACAGGTACGCTTGCTATACCTGAAATGGGTACTCCTTTTGTTATCGGTATGCTTGAGGAAGCGCAGCCTAAAACATTTTCTGATTTACTTCAAATTTCAGGTCTGTCTCACGGTACCGACGTTTGGCTCGGTAATGCGCAGGAGCTTATCAAAAACGGAACTTGTAATATTTCCGAGGTTATCGGCTGTCGTGATGATATTATGACTTATTTGATTCATAAAACTGAAAATTATGAAAAAACGACCGGTAAAAAATCACCGCTTGCCAAAAAAGACTGCTTTAAAATTATGGAGTATACACGTAAGGGTAAAGCACCTCAAGAGCTTCCGCCTTATGAGGAGGCCATGAAAGAGGTCGGAGTTGAGCAGTGGTATATTGACTCTTGTTATAAGATAAAATATATGTTTCCTAAGGCACACGCTGCTGCTTATGTTATTGCCGCATTGCGTCTTGCGTGGTACAAAATATATTATCCGATTGATTTTTATTCAGCATATTTTACAGTTCGTGGCGGAGCGATTGACGCTGTTGCAGCCGTTGAAGGTAAATACGCTGTAAAGAAAAAAATGGAAGAAATAAAATTAAAAGGCAATGATAAAACAGCTAAAGATGAAAGCACATATGTCGTACTTCAAATTGTAATAGAAATGCTTGCAAGGGGAATTGAGTTTTTACCTGTAGATATTTATAAGTCAGACGCTCGTATTTATAAAATTGAAGACGGAAAAATTCGTTTGCCGTTCGGTTCAATTGACGGAATAGGCGAGAATGCCGCTAAAGCTATTGCCGATGCAGCACATGACGGCAACGGCGAGTTTATTTCCTGCGACGAGCTTATGGTTCGTGCCGGTATCGGACAGAGTGTTGTTGATATGCTCAGAAAAGCAGGTGCTCTCGGCGATATGCCCGAATCAAACCAAATTTCATTATTCTGATGAAATGTTTTATCTTGACATGAACACGTTAATGTGGTAGCATATTACCACTCTACCGTATTAAAGTGTTTAAGGAGCTTCAATATATGAAAAGATATTCAAAATTAACGCCGCAGGGCAGTCGTGATTTGCTTTTTGAGGAATGTGACGACAGACGACGTGTTGAAAGCATATTGTCCGATTTGTTTAAGGAACATTCTTACCGAAAGGTTATGACGCCGACAATAGAATATTTTGACGTTTTTAAAAGTGATAATCTCGGCATTGAGCCTGAAGAAATGTATAAGCTTTCGGATAATCAGGGACGTACAACTGTTTTAAGACCCGATAATACTTCTCCGATTGCAAGAATGGTTGCCACTCGACTTTCAAAAGATGATTTTCCTGTCAGGCTTTACTATAATCAAAATATTTATGTTCGCAATAAACAGCTTGCCGGTCGTACTGACGAGATTGAGCAAAGCGGTATTGAACTAATAGGCGACGGCAGTTTTGACGCTGACATTGAAGTAATATCAATGGCTTGTGAAGCGTTAAAGCGTAATAAGATTGACTCTTTTAAACTTGAACTTTGCCATGCGGGATTCTTTAATTCCATTTTGGATAAAATGAGCGTTTCAGACACTCAAAAGGCTGATATTTGCAGCTTTATTGAGGGGAAAAATTATTCAGCCTTAGGTGATTTGCTTGATAAAATAGGCGAAAGTAAAGAGGCTGATGTTATTCGCAGGCTTCCTCGGCTTTTCGGCGATGTCAGCGTTATTGACGAGGCAAAGAAAATATATTCCGATAAAAAGGCTAATGATGCTCTTGATTATCTTCGCACCGTTTATGAAAAGCTTTGTGAAATCGGTCTTGGCGACAATGTTATAATTGACCTTGGCCTTGTGAACAGAAGTAATTACTATACGGGCGTTATATTCCGTGGATACGCAAGAGGCAGCGGTCTTACAATAGTTTCGGGCGGCAGATACGATAATTTAATAGGCGAGTTTGGACTTGACGCTCCCGCAATCGGCTTCGGTGTTGATTTGACGGCGCTTTGCGATGTTATGCGTGAAGAAATAAATATTGACAGACCGCTTCGTATCGCTCTTACTAAGGGCAGACTTGAAAAGTCATCTATATCGCTCTTCAAAACTATGGGACTTGATACAAAAGAGCTTGAAAATAAGGGCAGACGTCTTATTTTACCGGTCGGCGATTATGAGGCGGTTTTATCTAAAGCACCCGATGTAATAACATACGTTGAGCATGGCGTTTGCGATATCGGCGTTGTCGGCAAAGATACTATTGCAGAGCACGGTAATTCTTTCTACGAAGTTATTGACTTAAATATAGGCAAATGTAAATTTGCACTTGCTTGTCCAAAGGGGACAGATTTCTTTTCAGGCTATAAGCGAAAGGTTGTTGCAAGTAAATATCCAAAGGTAGCAAATGAATACTTTAAGTCAATAGGTATGGACGTTGATATTATTAAAATAGAGGGCAGTGTTGAGTTGGCTCCGCTTTTGGGACTTGCCGACGGCATTGTTGATATTGTTGAAACAGGTTCGACACTCAGAGAAAACGGACTTGAGGTAGTTGCTGAAATTATGCCGATTTCCGCAAGAGTAATTGTTAATATGGCGTCAATGAAACTTAGAAAAGATGAAATAGAAGAATTTTTAAGCGATTTGGAACTTGCTTCAAAAGTTTAAATTAGAGGTGTTATATAATGAATATTACAAGAGCAAACGGTAAGGCTGAATATGCTATTATAGACAGTTTAAAAAAGCGTGTCGGCGAAACTGATTCAAAAATAGTTGAAATTGTTACCAATATTATAAATGCGGTTAAAGAACAGGGTGATGAAGCCGTTCGTGAATTTACAGTACGCTTTGACGGTTCCGCTCCCAAAAAAATTTTAATCGAAAAGGATGAACTTCAGCAGTATCTTGATGAGGTTGATCCTGACTTTAAAAAGGCTTTAATAAATGCAAAGAATAATATTTATGACTTCCATATCCGTCAGGCACAGCAGTCTTGGCTGACAACTAAGGAAAATGGTGTAATTATGGGTCAGCGTATCCGTGGCTTGCACAGAGTCGGAATCTATGTTCCGGGCGGTACTGCGGCTTATCCGTCATCTGTTTTGATGAATGCCGTTCCTGCAAAAATAGCCGGAGTTAAGGAAATTATAATGGTAACACCTCCGGGTAAAGACGGCTATCCTAATCCCGATATTATGGCGGCTGCCGCTGTTGCCGGTGTTGATAAAGTGTTTTTGGTAGGCGGTGCGCAGGCTGTTGCCGCTCTCGCTTACGGTACTCAAAAAATTCCTAAGGTTGATAAAATAGTAGGCCCCGGAAATATTTTTGTCGCAACTGCTAAGAAGCTTCTTTACGGTGTTGTTGACATTGATATGGTTGCGGGCCCGTCTGAGATTTTAATAGTTGCCGATAAAACCGCTAAGCCAGCCTTTTTGGCGGCTGATTTGATGAGCCAGGCGGAGCATGACAAGATGGCGTCGGCAATTCTTCTTACAACGTCGCTTGATATTGCAAAAGCGACAGTCAGAGAAATAGATAAGCAAATTAAATTCCTTGAACGACAGGAAATTATAGAGCAGTCGCTTAATGATTACGGCGAAATAATTGTTTGTGAGGATTTGGAGCAGGCGATTAAATTTGCCAATGAGCTTGCACCTGAGCATCTTGAAATGTGCGTTAGCGAACCTCTTAAATATATTGGTATGCTCGATAATGCAGGTTCTGTATTTTTGGGTAACTTTTCACCCGAGCCTTTGGGCGATTATTATGCGGGCCCGAATCACGTTTTACCGACAAGCGGTACTGCAAGATTTTTCTCTCCGCTTTCTGTTGACAGCTTTATTAAAAAGAGTTCGTTTATTTACTATACTCAAAATGAGCTTTTAAAGGCGAAAGACGAAATTGTAAAGCTTGCCGATACTGAGGGACTTACCGCTCACGCAAATTCAATTAAGGTAAGATTTGAATGAAAAAACGCAAAAAATCAAGAGCTCCGCTTGCAACTGCGGTCTGTTTAATTATAGTCGCTGTTTGTACTATTACGACGGCGCTTAACTCTTCAACCTTTTCGGACAAAAGCAGTTCGTCGCAGGTTTACAGCGATAACGAAGACCTTGTGGTTCACTATCTTGATGTCGGTCAGGGTGACAGTGAATTTATCGAACTTCCGAACGGCGAATGTATGCTTATTGACGCAGGCGAAAAAGAAAATGCCGATTATGTAGTTGAAACTATTCAAAATTACGGCTATGACACAATAAATTACGTTGTTGCAACGCATCCTCATACTGACCATATCGGTGCGATGGCTGATGTTATCGATGAATTTAGTATTGATGAGGTTTATATGCCGAAAGCTGTTTCAACCTCGGCAACATATGAAAATCTTCTTGAAACAATAAGCGATAAAAATCTTGAAATTACCACTGCAAAATCAGGTGTAAGCGTATATTCGGACAGCGAGCTTGACATAGAATTTCTTGCACCTGTCGGTACAGATTACAGTGATTTGAATAATTTTTCAGCCGTGCTTAAAATTACATATAACGAAACATCATTTTTATTTACAGGCGATGCCGAAGACACAGCGGAAGAAGAAATGCTTGAAAACTGTTACTATGAACTTGACTGCGATGTTTTAAAGGTAGGTCATCACGGCAGCAGATATTCGTCAACTGAAGATTTTCTGAACGCTGTAACACCACAATATGCCGTTATCGAGGTTGGCGAGGGCAATTCATACGGACATCCGCATGATGAGGCGATTGAGCGTCTTGAAAATATCGGCGCTGAAATTTTGCGTACCGATGAACTCGGCTTAATAACTATAAGAAGTGACGGCGAAAATATTACTGTAGAATAGCAGGTGCGTTATGGAATGGATTATTGACCGAATTGAAGAAAATACAGCGGTAATCGAATATTCAAAAGGGAAAACTTTTTCCGCTCCTTTGAGTGCCTTACCTAATGGTGCAAAAGAGGGCGATGTTATTACACTTAATATTGACAGTAATGCGACAGAAAAAAGAAAAGAAAATATAAAAGGTCTTATGAATACTTTATTTAGGGATTGAGGTTATCATATGAGAACTGCAAAAATTGAAAGAAATACAAAAGAAACACAAATCACAGTTTGTCTTAATCTTGACGGCGGTGATGTTGAAATTTCAACCGGAATCGGCTTTTTTGACCATATGCTAACTGCATTTGCCGTACACGGCGGCTTTGGTCTTAATATAAGCGTAAAAGGCGATCTTGATGTTGATTGTCACCATACGGCTGAAGATACAGGAATTGCGCTCGGAATGGCGTTCAAACAGGCTCTCGGTGATATGAGCGGTATTGAGCGTTACGGCAATTTCAGCATACCTATGGACGAGAGTCTCGCAATATGCTCGCTTGATATATCTAACAGACCGTTTCTTGTTTTTAAGGCGGGCTTTGAACAGGAGCTTTGCGGAGATTACGAAACTTGTGTTACTGAAGAATTTTT
Organism: Clostridiales bacterium; assembly: GCA_020860025.1. Lineage (GTDB taxonomy): Bacteria > Bacillota > Clostridia > Oscillospirales > Acutalibacteraceae > Eubacterium_R. The sequence goes on from JAJBVC010000179.1 coordinate 17,632, forward strand.
CCGAGCCTTTGCTATGAATGCCTGCATTACACTTCATATCAGGGTGCCTTACGGTTCTAACGCTCATCACGAAATTGAAGCGATATTTAAGGCTGTAGCTCACGCACTTAAAATTGCGGTAAAGAAAAATTCCGATGGCAGTGTTCTTTCCACAAAAGGAGTTTTGTAATGATTATTTTACCTGCGATTGATATTATTGACGGCAAGCCTGTACGTCTTTTTAAGGGCGATTTTTCAACTGCAAAGCAGGTTGCCGCCGATGCGCTTGAAACTGCTGAGAATTTCGTAAAAGCCGGTTGTAAATGGATTCATATGGTTGACCTTGACGGCTCGCTGAAAAAAGAACCCGTCAACGCAAAAACTTTTATCAGCATCGCAAATCAAACGCCGCTCAAAGTAGAACTTGGCGGCGGTATAAGAACAATGAACGATATTGATTTTTATATTGAAAACGGTATTTCAAGGATTATTCTCGGCTCTGTCGCTCTTAAAAATCCTGCGCTTGTTGAAGAGGCTGTTAAAGAATTCGGCGAAAGAATTGCCGTTGGAATTGATGCTAAAAACGGCTATGTGGCGACTGAGGGATGGATTAAGGACAGCGACGTTTATTTTACAGACCTTGCGAAAAAAATGGAAAGCGTCGGTGTTAAAAACATTATTTTTACAGATATTAGTAAAGACGGCACGCTGTTAGGTCCCAACTTAAATCAACTTATTGAGATAAATAACGCTGTTTCATGTGATATTACAGCCTCAGGCGGAGTAACAACTATTGATGATATTATTTCACTTCGTGACAGTTCTCTTTACGGTGCAATCTGTGGCAAAAGTATTTATGAAAAAACGCTTGATTTGAGCGAAGCTGTGGAGGCCTGCAAATGATTGATATCGAAAAATATTTTAAAAAAGGCGATTTAATACCTGCAATAATTCAGGAAGAGTCAACAGGTGAGGTGCTTATGCTCGCATATATGAACCGTGAGTCGCTTGCAAAAACTCTTCAGACAGGTTATACTTGGTTTTATTCCCGTTCTCGTAGGGAGCTTTGGAATAAAGGAGCAACTTCGGGTCATGTGCAAAAAATTGTTTCTATGCACGGTGACTGTGACGATGATACATTGCTGATTAAAGTTATTCAGACCGGAGCTGCCTGCCATACGGGAAATCACTCTTGCTTTTTTAATGAGATTAAAGGAGAATTCTAATGGACTATATTAAAAA
>JAJBVC010000218.1 GCA_020860025.1 Clostridiales bacterium
CTCGCCTTGCTTGCAGCTCGGCGGTTTTATTTTTACTGAAGCTTTCTGTTTCCCCGGTAGAACCGGGGGTTTTCAGCTATTGCCGAACAAAGAAAAATAAGGCACCGATTGGTGCCTTACAATTCAGACTTATTTTACAGCTTCCTTAAGAGCGGAACCGGCTTTGAATGCAGGAACCTTTGTTTCAGGAATTGAAATTGGCTCTTTTGTAAGAGGGTTAATACCTGTACGAGCTGCACGTGTCTTTACAGAAAAAGTACCGAAACCGATAAGAGCAACTTTGTCGCCGTCAGCGAGTGCGTCTTTAACAGTGTCAAACACTGCTACTACAGCAGCTTCAGCGTCTTTTTTTGAAATTTCTGCTTTTGCAGCAACTGCTGCTACGAGTTCTGTTTTGTTCATTTAGATTTCCTCCGTTTTTTACTGATTAGTCAGTTAATATTTCTTTTGCCTTTTCCCATAAAGAATCAAGTTCTTTTGAATCAAAATCTTTCATTGACTTACCCTGTTCCTCTGCCAACCGTTCAACGACCTTAAAACGGCGGATAAACTTGTCGGTGGCTGATTTAAGAGCCTCCTCGCTATCCACATCAATAAAGCGTGAAATGTTGACACAAGAAAAAAGCAAATCGCCAAATTCTTCCTCAACAGCCGAAGCTTGATTTTGAGAAATTGCAAATTTTAACTCGTTAATCTCTTCATAAACCTTTTCAAAAGCACCGTCAGCATCAGCCCAATCAAAACCAACTTTAGATGCTTTACCCTGCACTTTTTGCGCACGCATAAGAGCCGGAAGTTCAATAGGAACGCTGACCATAGATTCACTTTGCTTTTTAATGCCCTTAGTTTGATTCTTAACGGCGTCCCAGCTTGCAAGTGCGTCCTGACAATTATCGGCGACAACATCACCGAAAACGTGGGGATGACGAATAATCAGTTTTTTACAAAGGTCATCGCAAACATCATAAAAGTCAAAATGTGAGCGCTCACTTTCCATTTCACAGTGAAGAGCGACCTGCATCAATACATCGCCGAGTTCCTCACGCAAGCCGTCAACATCGTCATTATTGATAGCCTCAATAACCTCATACGTTTCCTCAATAAAATTCTTTTTAATAGAATTATGAGTTTGCTCACGATCCCAAGGGCAACCGCCGGGTGCTCTGAGCAGTGCTATAATTGAAACCAAATCAAAGATATCGTATCTATCCTTAAATTCAAACTCAATTGACATAACTCTGCTCTCTTTCGATTAACTTGTTATTCTAAGAATACTATAAACGAATTGATTTTTCAAGTATTTAGCAATAATTTTTACAATTATTTTATGTTTTTCAGCTCATCAAGCGTAATACTCTTCATTAAAAAGAGTGTACCCAAGTAGCATAATAGACATACGGCTATAGAACACATAAATTTCAGCGTTGAAGACATTGAAACAAAAAGAGCGTCGCTTAGTGTAAGCGTAATAAAATATGTTGCCGCAGCCGAGACAATCGGCTTTATAAGCATATCAACATAATTCATCTTTGCATTTGTTTTTTTAGATATGGTTACAAGATTGCAAACGAATATCAAAAGATAGCCAAAGAAATTTGAAAAAGCGCTTCCTACAATATTTACAGAAACATTTGAAATTAAAATATAGTTAATTACACCTCTCAGTATTGCCGAAAAAGCAAACGGCAAAACAGTATTTTTTGAATATCCGAGCGACTGCACGCAAAATACAGATGTAGAGGCGATTGAGCTTGGCAAAGAAGTCACTCCGAACCAAAAAAGTAATTTAGAAGCATTTTCAACTATATCGCCGTTATTATTGCCGTAAAAAATATTCAGCATATCATTATAATAAAGCGACAGCACCAGTCCCCCACCACACGAAATTATCGCCGTATATTTTAAAATACTTGTTAAAAGAGGTGAAAAACGCTCGGCGCCGCTTTCATAAGCTGAACTGACAGCGGGCACGGCTGTAACTCCGAGCGCCATAACTATTCCGGAAATCAAATTTTTAAAATCAAGTGCCGCCGAATATATGCCAAAAACATATGTATAAATATCATCGCTGTTTTGATTATATAATCCTGAAAGCGTTGCTTCATCGCACAAATTGAGGCAATACTGAATGCTTGACGTATCAATAAAATTTGCAATACTTTGAATGAGAGTTGCGGCAATCAAAGGGCCGCTGAACGCTAAAATATCATTATATGCACTTTTTTTATCTATATTTTTTGAGTGATTAAAATTGTATTTTTGATTGGTATAAATTGCGGCAAAAATATAACTGAAAAAGCTGCCGATAACAGCTCCGAGCATTGCAAAAGCCGATGTAACGGGATAAATTAAGGAAAGTGCCTGCTCATCATTTTCAGCCGTTATACCGAATACAGCACCGCTTTGCTGATACATTTCAAACAGATAACCCATTGAAAAGCGAGCAAGCAAAAGTCCGAATATAGTTTTAAACAAAACATCAATAATTTGAGAAATCGCCGTAGGCTTCATATCAAGATAGCCCTCGGCAAAAGCACGATGACTTGCCGCAAGGCATGAAAAAAACACGCTCGGCGCAAGTGCAATAATCGTATATATACTTTTGGGCGCACCGGCAATAAGAATTGAGTATGGCTTTGCAAAAACAATCATAGCAGTCATACCGAGTATTCCTACAAAAAAGAAAAGCCTTTTTGATGCAAAGCGAAGTGAAATAATCTTTTTTGTTTCTCCTTTTGCTTCATAGCTGCTGACAAGTTTTGTCAACGCAATCGGAAAGGCACCCATAGTTAATGCGTGAATCGGCATACAAAGATTATAAGCAATAGAAAAATATCCACGTCCTACCGCCCCGATATAATTTGTAAGAGGTATTTTGTAAACCGCTCCTATTACCTTGACGATAACAGAGGAAACAAGCAATAAAAATGCCGACGTAATATACCGCTGCTTAATGCTCTTATTCACATAATCGCCTAATAATCATAACCACCAGTTGAACTGGTGGTTTGCACAGGCCCTATAAGGGCCGCC
>JAJBVC010000041.1 GCA_020860025.1 Clostridiales bacterium
AATTATTACTTATGATTTTAAAAATTTCAATAAAAACGGACTAATTGCACATAAATCGGGAATAAACGCACGTTTTTTTATTTAGGGAGTAAAAAATATTTCAGCCGATGTCAAATAGTTTAATCGGCTGATTATCAGGTTGTTCTTTTTAGTTTTAATTTCAATTCACGCTCCGCTTGGCTGAGACGAAGATAAACAGGCATAAGCCTATCGGCGGTAATCTTTTCGTGGTGCGCCGCCGCTTTGGAGACGCTGACGGCATTCTGAAAACGACGCTCTTCATCGGCTAACAATACGTTTTCATTTTCCAAATTATCATAGCAAAGCTTTGCGCCGTCGCCCGCAACAATAACATTTTTATAAGATGTAATTTCCTTTTTTAAATCGTCAACAGAAATTGCCCTGTCGGGGCAGAGACGTTTAACATCCGAGCCTTTAATTTCAAACATTGCGTTATAAAACTGCATTCGTCTTGCGTCCATAACCGCACAGACAACACAGTCACCGCCGATAAAATTATAAGCTATCGCTTCAAGAGTTGAAACGGGAATACACGGAATATCATCCTTAAACGCCAAGCCCTTAACAGTAGCTACGCCTATACGTACTCCTGTAAACGAGCCGGGCCCCGCTGTTACGGCAACAGCGTCCAAATCGCAAAAAGCGTGACCTGTCATAACTCTTTTAACCATCGGAAGAAGCGTTTCGCTGTGCGTAAGTCCTGCATTGACAAATTCGCTTTTTATAATATTATCGCCGTCGGTTAAAGCGACTGAAGCCGTAACCGCCGACGAATCGAGAGATAAAATCATATTGTTTCCTCCTCGGATTTTCTGTACATCTTAAATCGGCGTGAATTGTCGCCGATTTTTTCAATTTCAACAACAAGCGTATCATCGGGCAATGCGCCGTAAATATTTTCGCTCCACTCGACAGCTATATAAGCATCGGTGTCAAGAAAATCAAAAAAGCCTGTTGAATATAAATCGTCCCATCCGTCAACACGATACATATCAAAATGATAAAGCGTTACGCCGTTTTGGGCATACGTATTGCAAATTGCAAACGTCGGCGAAGAGACATCCATATTTATTCCAAGTCCCTTTACAAGCCCAGTTGTAAAAGCTGTTTTGCCCATACCAAGTCCGCCGATAAACGCAATAACACTACCCTTCGGCAGACTTGAGGCAATTTTTTCACCAAGACTTACAGTTTCATCATAGCTGTCAGTAACATATGTTTTCATTAAAACAGACCTACCGTTTTTCCGTTTTCGTCAATATCAATACTGTATGCGGCGGGATTTTTTGAAAGTCCCGGCATTGTCATAATAGAGCCTGTTTGACATACTATAAAGCCTGCGCCGTTTGAAAGGCTTGCCGATGAAACTGTTATTCTGAAGTTTTCGGGTCTGCCCAAGGCTGACGGATTATCAGAAAGGCTATACTGCGTTTTCGCCATACAAACAGGCATTTTATCAGCACCGAGTTCAATAAATTCATCAATGCTTTTTTTAGCCTCTTTAGTATAATCGACACCGTCTGCGCCGTAAATTTCCTTTGCAATTTTTTCAATCTTGTCATAAAGGGGCATATCTATATCGTAAAGATAGTGGAAATTATTTTCTTTTTCACAGGCGTCAACAACCTTTTGAGCAAGCTCTTTACCGCCGTCACCGCCGTTTGCAAAGCATTTTGTTACGGCAAAATCAGCACCCTTGCTTTCGCAAAATTCCTTAACAAAAGCAATCTCCTGCTCTGTATCGGCATAAAAATGATTGATTGCTACAACTACGGGAACGCCGTATTTTTTGAGATTATCTATATGCGCTGCGAGATTTACGCTTCCCTTTTTAAGAGCAGTCATATTCTCTTTTGCAAGCTCATCCTTTGCAACTCCGCCGTTATACTTCATAGAACGAACTGTTGAAACAAGGACTATGCAAGACGGCTTAATATTTGCAAATCTGCACTTTATATCAAGGAATTTTTCCGCTCCCAAATCGGAGCCGAAGCCTGCCTCTGTAATACAGTAGTCGGCAAGTTTTAACGCTGTTTTTGTGGCACGAACGGAGTTACATCCGTGTGCGATATTTGCAAACGGCCCGCCGTGCATTATAACAGGAGTATGCTCTAAAGTCTGCACCAAATTAGGCTTGATTGCGTCTTTTAACAAAACGGTCATTGCGCCGTCCGCTTTTATATCTCTGCAATAAACAGGCTTGCCGTCATAAGTGTAAGCCACAAGTATATTGCCGAGTCTTCTTTTTAAATCAAATATATCGTCGGCAAGGCACAATATTGCCATAACCTCGCTTGCAACAGTAATTATAAAATGGTCTTCTCTCGGAATACCGTTAAGCTTACCGCCCAAAGAGCAAACAATATTGCGAAGCGCACGGTCGTTCATATCAAGACAGCGTTTTATCATAACTCTTCTCTGGTCTATACCAAGCTCGTTACCCTGCTGAATATGATTGTCAAGTATAGCGCACATAAGATTATTTGCACTTGTTATTGCGTGCATATCGCCTGTAAAATGAAGGTTAATATCCTCCATAGGCACTACCTGCGAATATCCGCCGCCCGCTGCACCGCCTTTAATTCCAAATACCGGCCCGAGCGATGGCTCACGCAATGCTGTAACGGCATTTTTACCTATCTTAGCCATTGACTGACCGAGTCCAATCGAAACGGTTGTTTTTCCCTCACCTGCCGGAGTAGGATTAACAGCGGTAACAAGAATCAGCTTGCCGTTTGGCTTATCCTTTAATCTTTCAAGAACGCTGTCACTTATTTTTGCTTTGTAGTGACCGTAGGGTTCAAGTTCTTCGGGCTTGATTCCCACTTTTGAAGCAATCTTCGTAATTTCTTCCATTTGTGTATTTTGAGCAATTTCAATATCAGATAACATAACTATTTCTCCTTAAGTTAATTTTTATGCAGTTATTTTAAACAGCCCTATCCATATTAGACTATTTAAAATATTATATCATATATGGAATAATAATCCAACCACATTTTTTACAA
>JAJBVC010000045.1 GCA_020860025.1 Clostridiales bacterium
TCTTCTTACACCGATTTTGGCGTTTACCGCCGATGAAATTTGGCTTGCAATGCCACACGATAAGAGTAAAAATACCGAATCGCCTCTCTTTAACGAAATTCCGCAGGCGGATTTCATTGAAACCGATGATGATTTTGTTGCAAAGTGGGATAAAATTCACGCAGTTCGTGTTGACGTTCAAAAGGCGCTTGAGCTTGCAAGAAATGAAAAAATTATAGGCAAACCACTTGATGCGAAAGTTACGCTTTATGCTGATGGCGAGCTTTATGATTTTCTTAAATCGCTTGAAAATGATTTGCCCGAAATCTTTATTACATCCGCTGTTGATGTTGAAAAAGGCAATGGTGAAGTAAAGGGCGATGTTGACGGACTTTCGGTTACTGTTAGCAAGGCACAGGGTGAAAAGTGCGAGCGCTGCTGGAAGTATTCCGATACTGTCGGTGAGGATTCAAATCATCCTACTCTTTGCGCTCACTGTGCAGAGGTTATGAAAGAATTTAACTAACAAAAAATTTAGGCATACGGCAAAAACTGTATGCCTAAATTAGTATAATAAACAATAAATATAAAATGCAGATGAGGGGTGATTTGGTGAAACTGAAGAATAAAAATATTTGGTGTACAGTTATGATGATAGCCATTGTTTCTTTTGACCAAGTCACAAAATATCTTGCAAAAACTTATTTGTATCAAAATGACTCAGTAGTTTTTATTGATAATTTTATTGAATTTACTTATGCCGAAAATACAGGCATCGCCTTTTCAATGTTAAGCGGCGGACGTTGGTTTCTCATTATATTAACCGGCGTTTTGATAGTCGGTCTGCTTTTTGTAATGTTCACAAAAACAGGGCAGAGAAATTTATGGCTTTTCTGGTCGCTCGGCGTGCTTGTATCAGGCGCATTCGGTAATTTAATAGACCGTGTTTTTCTTGGTTATGTAATTGATTTTATAAATCCGCTTTTTGTAAATTTTGCCGTGTTTAATATTGCTGACTGCGCTGTTACTCTCGGCTCGGTCAGCCTGATTGCTTATCTTATTTACGATGTTTTCAAAAAGGAGAAAAAAGATGAGCAGGACACTTGAGTTTGTTGTCGGTGAGGAGAATGCTTCAGACAGAATTGACAAGCTTCTTACCGAACTTCTCGACGGCTTTACACGAAGTGCCATATCAAGGCTTGTCAGCGAGGGATGCGTATGCGTTAACGGTTCTGTCGTCAGTAAGAATTATAAGTGCAAAAATAAGGATTTATTAACAGTTACGATTCCCGATGCAAAACCTCTTGAGGCCAAGGCTGAAAATATTTCGCTTGATATTGTATATGAGGATTCCGATTTGCTTGTCGTAAATAAGCCAAAGGGAATGGTTGTTCATCCTGCGGCAGGGAATTATGACGGTACGCTTGTTAATGCGCTTCTTTATCATTGCAGTGACAGCTTAAGCGGAATTAACGGAGTAATCAGACCGGGAATTGTTCATAGAATTGATAAGGATACCTCAGGACTTTTGATAGTTGCAAAAAACGACAAATCACATCTTAATCTTGCCGAGCAGATAAAAGAACATTCATTTCACCGTGCTTATCAGGCGGTGGTTTACGGCAATATTAAAGAGGACAGCGGTACGGTTCATAAGCCGATAGGCAGAAGTCCCAAGGACAGAAAAAAGATGGCTGTTACGGATAAGAATTCAAAGGACGCCGTAACGCATTATGAAGTTATTCGGCGATATGGTAATTTCACGCATATTCGCTGCGTTCTTGAAACGGGAAGAACTCATCAGATAAGAGTTCATATGGCAAGTATAGGTCATCCTCTTGCAGGAGATGCGGTTTACGGGCCGAAAAAGGTTATAACGTCTTTACACGGTCAGTGTCTGCACGCAGGTGAAATAGGCTTTGTTCATCCTACGACAGGTGAATATATGAGCTTTGAATCACCTCTGCCCGATTATTTTAATAAATTCTTATTATCACTTGAATAAAAAATATTAACCGACTATAAAATTAAAATCCGGAAAGGCTTTGGAAATTTTTATGCAGAAAACTTTTGAAAACTGGCTCGTTGTATCCGATATTGACGGCACGCTTAACAACAAAATCAGAAAATTGCCCAAGCGTAATTACAATGCAATAAAGCAGTTTACAGATTTAGGCGGTAATTTTACTCTTGCTTCCGGCAGACTTCAGTCAAGCCTTGAAAGAAATTATAACAGAATTACACCTAATCAGCCTGCCATAGTTTTAAACGGAGCGGGAATTTATGATTACGATAAAAGAAAAATGCTTTGGCGTAGTACAATAGGTGAAAAGGGCAGAGAATTTGTTCGCTATATTTCACACGAATTTGACGATATTTTTAAGAGCGTTGATATCGGAGTTTATTTTGACGATTACGTTTATATAGTGCGTGACGGACTTCTCTCAAGCGGAACAATGCATTTTGACAAGGCAAGACACGAGCACGTTCGTTCAATCGACGAGGTGCCGAAAGACGGCTGGATGAAGGTAATATTTTGGTCGAATCCGTTTACGATTAAAAAGCTCAATGAGGTTATAAAAAATCTTGATAACCCCGACGCAAACTTTATGTCATCATCACTTTTTTCTCTCGAAATGCTGCAAAAGGACACTCACAAGGGCGTTGGAATTATGAAGCTTGCGGATATGATTGGAATAGATAAAAGTCACGTTGCCGCAATCGGCGATTATTATAACGACTGGGATATGCTTAAGACAGTCGGACTTCCTGCCTGCGCAGGTCAGGCACCGAAGCTTATTCACAATATTTGTAAATTTGAGGCATGCCATTGTAACAAAGGCTGTGTTGCCGATTTGCTTGAATATATTATGAGCGGTAAGGCTGAGGAGGATATGGCAAAGGAAGCCATTCTTAAATAATTTAATTATAGTCTCAGTCGATTATAACATTTGAAAAGATGTCCCCGCCTCTATAGGGTGCGGGTGTCAGGTGGACACCTCTGCCAAAGGCAGAAGCACCGACCGAACCGAGAGGTGAGAAGCG
>JAJBVC010000082.1 GCA_020860025.1 Clostridiales bacterium
TTTTTTCTCATATTGAATTGCTCTTTCTTTTTATATTGTATTACTCTTTCTTTTCCAAAGCAAAATACTTAAAACGAGCGAAGTTACAAATAAAAATATATTTATCAGTAATGAACCTAAAAAGCTTAAATCATAAAGCTGATACAGGCACATTTCCTGAGGCAAAAACGGCAAATCAATTTCATAAAACATTATCGGTATTAACAAAAATGAAGACGAAACGCATATTGCTCCTACCGAAGAAGTAAAAACCGTAAAGCACAAAAACACAAAAGCGGTACAAACAAGAAGCGCCGAAAATCTTACTATCGTTACCTTAATACTTGCCGAATTTAATGAAGCACTGTCGGTATAATCCGAGTACATTTGCAATGACTGAACAGGAAAATCACCGTTCGGCAAGCCGTACTTTTTATCAATATAAAAATAATATGCAAGAGTATGCAAAATATATGAAAAGCCGATAATCGTTTCGCAAACCGTTAATTTAACAACGAGAAATTTTATCCTACCTAAATTACAAGTTAAAATAAAAGACTTCATACCCGAGCTTGTATCGCCCAAAAAGCATATTGTTACAACCAAGAGAACAAGCATTAAAAAAACAATATCGCAGTCTCTGCTCATCAGTAAGTTCCAGCCGTTTGTATAAAGTATGTACCGATTATCGGGATTCTCTTTTGCATAATCAAACTGCGTCTCGGTTGTTTCAATAATTGACTTGAGATTTGTTATTTTTGATAATTCGGAAATTTCACTTTGGTATTCACTTGTGCTTATCTCTCCGAGCTGATATTTATAAAAAAGATTATCAAAATCAAGCTGAGCTTTTTCACATTTATCTTTCAGCTTTTCAAGGCTTTGAATGGACTTGTCCGTAACCTTACCCGAAAGGTTATATTCACAAAGGATTTTTGAATATTCATCTTTATAAATTTCAAGATACTGATTTGAAACTTGTGAAGTTAATACACTTATTATAAATATTATCGGCAATACAGTGAAAATAACCGCAAAGCCTTTATTATTTTTCATAAATTTTCTGAATTCAAGCCTTAATATTTCCATTTTTCAAACTGCCTTTATGAAGAATTTTTGCTAAAATCACCAATACAGCCGATATAAAAAGATAAAGTAAAAGCCTTGCATAACCGATTGGCAGAAAAAAAGCATATTTCGGGTAATTAAAATCGTCGGCGGAAAAACCTTTTGAAAAAATTATTAACGCCGCCGTTACGGACAAAAGCAATGAAAAATCCGCTTTGTAAGTTATAACCGAAACACATACACATATCATTGAAGCGATTAAAACAGATAAAAATACACCGACAGTTTCTAAAACCGAAAATGACATAACGCTCCCCGAAAAATATGTCATTTCAAATTTTTCAAGATAAAAAAGCGGTGATGTAAAGCCTCGTAATCCGATAAACGATTTAAAGACAATCAAATCGAAAAGTCTGAACAAGAAAGTAATAACAGCCGAACTGAATATAATCATCATCAATTTTGCCGAGAAGATTTTAGCTTTACCGTAGGTACAGGTATATAATATATCAACAATTTCTCTGTCTTTTGAAAATGTTATAACCGATGTAAATGCCGAAAGCAATATAATAAATAACGAGGAAGTATCGTAATCAATATATTCATTAACGGCTGTATAATTGTGAATTTCGGTTATTTCACGGCTTGATATTGAATCGGCTGTTTTTCTGTATTTTCCGGCAAGATAATCATTTTCGTTATCGCTCAAAAAATCGGCATAGGAATTTATTTTTTCAATAATTTCATCTGTTTTATCGGCGAAATTATAAATTCGTGATAATTCATCATTAAGCTTTGAAAATACATTATAATCCATATATTCATATCCTGTATATGATGACTCGCTGTATTCGGCACTGTAGGCATTGTTATTCACAAGTTCTTCAAGGCGATTATAATTATATGTAATCTCGTCAACTTTTTCTTTTGTTAATTTTCCTTCAAACCTGTCTGTTAATTCTGTTTCCGTTTTATATGTTTCATCAAGATACGGCTTACAGGTTGTAAAAATGCAAAAGAAATCAAACGCAATAAACAAAACAAGAAGAAAAAAGAACAATTTATTCTTATATAATTTTTTTATCTCATAAAGAAAAAGCATTTGACTCCTCCGTAAAATAATGTAAATAGGCGTCCTCAAGCGTCGGTGAAGACAATACTGCGTTTTCCGCAGGCTTTTCATCGGAATATATTCTTAACACATATTCATTTTCAATTTTGTTTACACTGTAAACATTCAGGTTACTCAGAGTTTCAAGTTCATTATATTTCGCCGTAGTTTTCCAGATTAAACCGTTTAGCTCATTACAAATATTTTCGGGAGAATCAACAATACCGATTTTACCGCTTTTGAGCATTATAATTTTATCCGATATAGTATCTATATCAGGTACAATATGAGTACAAATAATAACAATTTTATCATTTGAAAGGTTTGCGATAATATTTCTGAATCTTATTCTTTCTCTCGGGTCAAGCCCGGCTGTCGGCTCATCAAATATAAGTATTTCGGGGTCCGTAATGAGAGCCTGCGCAATGCCGAGTCTTTGTCTCATTCCTGACGAATACTTGCCTGTTTTTTTTATTTCTTTCGTTATAAAGATTAACCTTTTTTAAAAGAATTTCGGATTTTTTGACCGCTTCCTTTTTTGACAAACCTTTAAGAACACCGATATATTCAAGCATATCTTTTCCGCTGAAATTTTTATAAAATTTTATATTTTGAGGCATATATCCGACTAAGCTCAAAAATTCACTTTCGTTTTTATTTATATCATTGCCGTTGATTTTAATACTGCCGGTTGTTATTGGTATCAGTCTCATAATAATATTTATAAGAGTTGACTTACCTGCACCGTTTTGGCCGAGAATTGCAGAAATTCCGTTATTGAAAGTGAGATGTATTTTATCTAAAGCCAACTTGTTGCCAAAACTTTT
>JAJBVC010000205.1 GCA_020860025.1 Clostridiales bacterium
ACACGGTTTTTCCGTAGACGGGTTTTCAGTACACGGTTTTTCAGTATACGGTTTTCAACAATGGTATATTCGCACTTAAATTTCCCGTCACTTGTAATTGCTTTTTTTATCTCTATATATCCGAATTTTTTAATATGTACGTTACTTAAGTATATCTAACTGAGAGAAATATAAAGAGAGATATATAGAGAAATATTTCTTTTTATTTACTTTAATTTACTTTACTTTTATTTGCTTTACTTTACTTTTATTTACTTTACTTTATGAACACAATGAAACATTATGTTGCATTATGTTTACAAGTCAATATTTTTCTATTGTTATTCATTAGTTTCAATCAGCTTGTATCCGGGCATATAACTGACACTTTTACGTCTTTTAACAGCTTCAGCGTACTCTTTTGTATATTTTCAGAGGTTAAAATATTGTGATTTTTGGATTTAACTGTTGTAAGACTGTTTATAATTTATTGAAAACAAAATAGTTTTACTGTATAATAAATATTAAGGTTTATCTTACAATATCTTTGTGTTTATACAAGGAGAAAACAAGGTTTATGAATAAAATAAAATATTTTTATGTATTTGATTTTCTGAAAAATTTTTTCAAATGGCACAATATACCTATGATGATATATCTGTTAATGAATCTTTTATTTATATATTTAGGTACAGTTATGTTTGCGTCAAGTGGGATTATCGCATATTATGAAGAAAATCCAACGAAAACACCAATTGATGTTCAATCAAAAGAATTCTATTTAATTACAGCTTCAATAATAGCAATAGTATATTTTTTGGCAATTTGTATTTCTCTGTCGCCGATAGGCGAGTGGCTGCTTAGAAAAAAACTTCATTGCAACGTTATTCAAGATGAGTATATACAAAAAAGAATTTATCCGATATTTCGTGAGGTTTATTTAGTCGCTCGTGAAATATCGCCTGCAATTTCAGATGATGTTAAAATATTTATTCAGCAAAGCGATGATGAAAACGCATTTGCAGTCGGCAGAAGGTCTGTTTGTATAACAACAGGGTTATTACGTTGTTCCGATGACGAAATCAAAGGAATATTGGGGCACGAGTTTGGACATTTGGCACATAAAGATACTGATATGAATTTGGTTGTAAATATTGCAAACCGGATGACAAATATAGTTTTTCTTTTTATGTGGTTAATTATATATATAATTAAATTTTCTTTGAAAATCATTACGTTTATTATATCTATATTTTCTGATAGCCTTAGTTTATTTAGCGAACTAAATGAACTTATTATAAGTTTAATTACCTTTTTGACTATATATCTTTTTCAAAATCTTTGGTTTATTATTGGTAATTTATTGTTGCTTGCAAGTAGCAGAGGAGCGGAGTACAAGGCTGATAAATTTGCTTATGAATTAGGTTATGGCAATGGTTTGATCGTGTTTTTTTACAAATTGCCGGATGCAATAAAAGGAAACAGAAATCCGTTTAAAAGATTTGTTGCCGCTCTTGCTACTGTTGGCGCAACTCATCCAAGAACATGGAAAAGAATAGAAGCATTACAAAAATCGGCTTCAAAAGAAATTGAAAAACAAAAGTATACATCATAAATATATAATTAAATTATTGCTTAAAAAGAGGGCGTTTTACAGATATAAAACAACCTCTATCGGAGAATGTTATGCAACGGGAGCCTTTTGACTGGTACACTGTGCCTGATTTTAAAACACTTAGTCCTGTAAACGTTTTTCACAAGGAACAGGAAAAGGTTTGTATAAAAAGTCATATTAAAAATTATCACTGTCTTGCACGAGCCAATTATACACATAACGCCTCAAAAGCCGTGCTTTTAATCAGTGCTGACGACTGTTTTAAGCTCTTTATCAACGGCAAATTTATTTGCTGCGGCCCTGCCGAGTCATATCACGACAGTTATTTTTATAATGAAATTGACATTACTCCTTATATCAAATCGGGTGAAAATGTTATTGCGGTTCATCTTTATTATCAGGGTTTGATTAACCGTGTCCGTCAAAGCAGCGACAATCGATTCGGTGTAGGCGCAAGCGTAAATGGTTCTTCTCTCAAATGGAAATACAAGGAATGTAACGCATTTTCGGGCGAAATTTTAGGTTACGATACGGCTTTTTCGGAAAATTTCGACAGCAGGCTCTTTGATGAAAAATGGTGCTGCCAATCGTATAACGACAGCGACTGGAGCGATATGGTTAAAGCAAAAAGCGACCACACTTTTATTTTGCAGCCTACAAAGCTTTTGGACTATCAAACGGTGAAGCCGTTAAAGAAAAATAATTTATACGATTTTGAAACCGAAATTGTCGGTATGCTGAAAGTCACGGCAAAAGGCAAAAGCGGCGACAAAATTAAAATTCGCTTCGGCGAGGAATTAAACGACGATTTAAGCGTGAGATACTCTCTTCGTGTAAACTGTGTTTATGAGGAAATATGGACTCTTGACGACGGTATTTGTACATTTGAAAATTTTGAATACAAGGGCTTTCGCTTTGTCGAGATTATATCGGAAAACGCAGATGTTTTGTCTGTTTTTGCCACTGCCTGCCATTACCCGTTTGATGATGAAATGTGCGTTTTTAAATCGAATGATAAAAATTTAGAAGCGATATTTAATTTGTGTAAAAACACGATAAAGGTATCCTGCCAAAATTCATATATCGACTGTCCGACAAGAGAAAAGGGGCAGTATTTGGGCGACGCTCTTATTATTGCCAACAGTCAGATTCTTCTTACAAAGGACAGAACTCTCCTTAGGAAAGCGATAGACGATTTTGCAAAAACGAGTAAAATTTGCCCCGGGTTAATGGCGGTTTCAGGCTGTTCGCTGATGCAGGAAATTGCTGATTATTCACTTCTTTTCGGCGAGCTTTTGATGCTTGATTACAAATATTCAAACGATAAAGTATTTTTGAAAATATATTATGAAACGGCAAAAAATGTTATCAAATATTTTCAAAAAT
>JAJBVC010000212.1 GCA_020860025.1 Clostridiales bacterium
GAAAAAATAATATAACTGTTTTTAGTTATTTATATTGCTTTACAAGAAAAAGTCAAGTGGTCTTATAAAGCACAAAAAATTGTATAAAAATAGCTTCACTCACAAATATTTGTGATATTGAAGCTATTTTTTTATACTTTTTTCAATTTATCCTGATTGAATTCGCAAAACTTATAACAAATAACAGGATTTATTGCTACAAAATTTGTTTTATGATACAATGAAATAACAAAATTAAGTTAATTTCAAAAAACTTCATCAATAAATTGTCGGAACTGTTTGATATAACCTCTTTTATAAAAAATATATAAAAATTGAAAAATGCATACAATAGGAGAAATATAAATGAATAAATATTTGAAAAATTTAAACAGAATTGAATTTGTGGTAACAACAGCGTGCAGCGGTAAATGCAAACACTGCTCACAGGGCGACCACATTTCAAACGACCGAATTGGCGGTAATAAAGCCGAGCAGGCAATTTTTGACATTTGCAGTCATTATAAAATAGATTCACTTATGACTTTTGGCGGCGAACCACTATTATGTCCCGAAGCACTTTGTAAAATTCATTATGCTGCCAAAAAAATGAATATACCATTTGATAACAAACGGATATTTCAGCAAAAATATAAGCAGAATTAAAGAGGTTGCCCATATGCTGAGCGAAAGTGGTGTTAAAAGCATATGCCTTTCTGTTGACGCTTTTCATCAGGAAACCATTCCGCTTGAATATGTTATGGAATTTGCCAAAGCTGTTATTGATGAAAAAATTTCTATTCACACCCACCCTGCTTGGCTTGTTAGCGCCGATGACGACAATCCGTATAATATAAAAACAAGAGATATACTGAAAAAATTCAGCAAAATCGGCATTGAGCAGTCAGACGGCAACATAATTTTTCCAAGCGGAAATGCTTTGAAATATTTAGGCGAATATTTTGATGAAAATACACAGTGCAATAATCCGTATGAAAATAATCCGAAAGACATAAAAACAATTAGTTTTTCCGCTAACGGTGATGTCCTTAACGGCAATATAAATAAAAACTCCATATTGGAAATCATAAAATCCTATGATGTGAATTAGAAATCGAATTTTGCTTAATATAATGAAATAAGGAAGACAAGAATGAACAATATAAATTTAATCGTTTTTGACATAGGCGAAACGCTTATGGAATATAAAAATATGCCGAATGTATGGATTGATTTTTATTTGGACGCATTCATAAATGTAAGACAAAAATTAAATCTTAATCTTTCGGATAAAGATATTTCTTTGTCTGTCGAAAAGCTTAAATTCTATAATCCGAGAGTAAATTACAGAGAAACCGATTATCCTTCCGAAACAATTTTCAATGACGTTACAGCACACTGGAAATGCAGGTTTACCGTCAGCGATGTCATTGGCGCTTTTTTCTCATCAATTAAACTTACACCCTATATTTATCCCGAAACAATAGAAGTCCTTGAAAAGTTAAAATCAGAAAATATCAAAATAGCTGTTCTTACCGATGTTCCGACAGGCATGCCCGACGAACTGCATAAAAGCTATTTTAAAGAACTGCTGAAATATTTCGATATGTATGTATCGTCTGTATCCTGTGGGTACAGAAAACCTAATCCAAAAGGATTACAGGATATTGCAGGCTATTTCTCAATCAGTGCAGATAATATGATTTTTGTTGGTGACGAGGAAAAAGATATACAGACTGCGAAACGCTTTGGCTGTGCATCGGTGCTTATTGACAGATATAATTCAAATATTGATTTTGGGCAGAATTATACAATTAAAAACTTAAATGAGCTGATAAATATTGCTCAAATAACGCAAAAAAATATAGAACAACAATTATTTGCCTATCATGTAGTAACCGAAAAACCAATGCGCATAGGTCAACATATAATTTTTGACGAAAATCATCATAACGGCATTTGGCAAAGAGTAAATGAAAAACTTGATATTGTCAATGACATTTATAATCATCCCGAAAAATATGGGAATGTCGAGTTGGAACACCATACTTCTGTAGCTTTACGAGAACTAGCACTCGAAAAGATAAGACTTAATAAATATCCGAATTATCCGTCAAGAATGGCTTGTTTGTATGTTTCAAAAACTATTGAAGATGCTGAAAAATGGTTTAAATATTTCGTCAGTATAAACAGACCGACATTTCAGATTGTGAAATTAAAAGTCAACGGCAATGTATTTTACGGTGACGCTGAAAAATGCTTTGACGGAAAATTAACAGAAAGAGAAAATCTTATCCTTGCTGAAATGTATTGGGAAAATAAAAATTTTGATAAAACATCAATTGTAGAAATACTTGTTGACGGTGACATTGAGGTTATCAAAATAGTAAATGAAGTGTGATGATATGAGCACCTATATCTTTATAGCAAGGTTTGAATTTATATCCACTTTTTTGTTTTAAACCAAAAGAAAAGTACAATTACAACTGTAATACTCAGTACGATTACGAAAAGATAACCGTATTTCCAGTGAAGTTCGGGCATATACTGAAAATTCATTCCGTACCATCCGACAATAACCGTAAGAGGAAAAAATATTGTCGTCATAAGAGTAAAAATTTTCATTGTCTGATTAAGACGCATATTAAGGCAGGCTTGGTATGCGTCCCAAAGGTGAACTGTTCTTTCACGAAGCAGGTCGACATTATCTTTAATTCTGATTGCTTTGTCTGTAAAAATTTTAAAGCATTGCAGATTTTTCTCATCAATTAAACTCACACCCTATATTTATCCCGAAACAATAGAAGTTCTTGAAAAGTTAAAATCCGAAAATATCAAAATAGCTGCTCTTACCGATGTTTCGACAGGTATGCCCGACGAACTGCATAAAAGCTATTTTAAAGAACTGCTGAAATATTTCGATA
>JAJBVC010000154.1 GCA_020860025.1 Clostridiales bacterium
GATTACACCAATACATAAATTAACCAATAAAACAAATAAACTTGTATTTGAAGAAGATAGTTATTATTCAAAGCTTTCTGACCTCTATAAAACGCAAAACTAAGGACAAGCATAATGGAAAACACATTAAAAGCAGGTAACAATTTAATAAAAGAGCGCACTTCAAAAGCGTTTTATATAAAAAGCTTTGTAGTTGCCGCATTTTTCATTATTTTTATTATCAATGAAGTAACACATAATGGTACAGGTGGTTATCTTGATGAAATAACAGGTGTATGTTCCATCTTATATATAGTTTTTTCAAGAAAAAAAATCAGCCGTTATGATATACTAACCTTTTTGTTTTTAGTTATAGTGGTGTTAATCGGCTGGCTTTCAAATATTGTCAGTTCATTAACGACTGACTTATTTTCAATAGCTGTTGATACAGTTTGCGTAACAAAAGTTATATCTGCATATTTTGCAATGAAATATTTTCTTACCAACGAGGAAAAGCAGGCTTCTATAAATATGCTTGCTCCTATTTCAAAACTCTTTGTAATAGGAGCTTTTATATGTGGAATTTTATCTTTGTTTGTGGACTTAGGAATGACCGGTGAAAAAAGATATGGCATTGGTTCTTTTAAGTTTTTCTTTCCCCTTAACTTTCAATATATTGCCGTTTATATTCTTATTTTGGGTGTTATTGTGTGCTGCAATACAATACCTCAAAAAATTAAAAGACGTTACTATTTTTTAGCAATAATCAGTATTTTGCTCTCAACAAAAGCACCGGCTTTAATACTGGCTTTTGCCTTTGTATTTTTATCAATTTATTTTAAAAGAAGACAAAAACTTAGCATTTTTGCAATAATATTTATTGGAATTGCTTTAGTATTTATTGCCTGGTATCAAATTGAAAACTACTTTTTAACAGAAAACGTACCACGTCAACTTTTCACAGAATACAGTATAAAAACAGCAAATACCTATTTCCCTTTGGGATCGGGATTCTCTACATTTGGGTCGAATGAAGCATCTGTCAACTATTCATCATTATATTACCAATATGGATTTGATTCCGTTTGGGGAATGACTCCTGATTACGGTCCGTTTTTGAGCGATAACTTTTGGCAAATGGGATTGGCGCAATTTGGATGGTTTGGTGGTCTGCTTTATGCTTATGTATTTTATAGAATTTTCAAATCATTTTCTATGTCAAAATATAGTTCAACAAAAAAAGCCTTTTTGTATGCCGCGTTTATTCAATATATACTTCATGGATTTGGCTCAGCAGTATTGTCGAGCTCCGCAGGAATGATAGGCTTTATGGCAATGGCTCTGTTTTCAGCTGTCGAAAATCAAGATAATGAAAAGCAAACCAAAATGAGAATAAATATTTAGTAAGGGAAATATTCTATGAACAACAATAAAATCAGCATAATTATACCGGCTTATAATTCAGCTAAATTTATTGAAAATACAATAAATTCTGTTTTACAACAAACATATAAGAACTTTGAAATAATTGTTGTTAATGACGGCTCAAGTGATAACACTCTTGAAGTACTTGAAAATTTGCGTAACCGTGATAATAGAATAATTATTATCTCGCAAAAAAACAGTGGCGTCTCTGCAGCAAGAAATACAGGATTATTAAATGCTACCGGTGAATTTATTACATTTGTTGATTCTGATGACTCGTTGCCGAAAAATGCACTTGAAACTCTTGTTGATAAAATGAAAGATGATGTTGATTTTGTAATTGGGTCTCATAATGAGGTTAAACTTACAAAAAAACCTCATCTTGAAACTCCATCTCAATATAATAAAAAAACCATTAAGGATAACTTCAGAGAATTTGACCGTGTAATATGGTGGCCGTGGGGGAAACTTTTCAGAAAAAGTATAATTGAAAAAAATAATCTTTCATATGATACAAGTATATCATACGGTGAAGATCATATTTTCAACCTTCTTTATTCAAAATATATAAATAATAAAATAGTAGTCACAGACAAAATTGTTTATAACTATTACTTTTTTCGTGGTGGGCTCTGTTCCAAGTACTATCCCGATATGCATAAAATGCAAAAGTATGTTTATTTGAAAATCGCCGACTATTTTGGCTCTGTTGAGGAAACTCCGAAAAAATACCATAAATTGTATGTCGGATCGTATTTAAAAGGCTGTATTGAATATTATATAGCCTGGCTTTCATTTAACGATGCGATACAAAAGGTTAAAGAATCATTTGTTGTATATGATGATTTACTTGATGATGAAATACTTAAAGAATATTTCACAAAAGAACAGTTTGATTTAATTAAAAATAATGATATTAGAGGATTTGTAAAGAATTATATTAAATCGAATCCCAAAGCCACCGTTTGGCGTAAGTTTAGACGAACAGTACGCAAATTTTTTGAACGCACGCAAATTTCTTTTACAAAATAAATATTAAATAAAATATAAAAGGAACAAAATGAAGATAGCTATTCTTACATGGTTTAACAACTTGAACTATGGCACCGCCCTTCAGGCATATGCTTTACAATATTATTTAAAATCTGAATTTGGTGCAACTGTTGAACTAATAAATTATACACCCTGCGAGGAAAATAAAATACACAATATTCACCAAAAAACGGAACACTTTTTTTACAAATCTGCAAGAAAAGTAAAAAAAATAATTCACGACGAAAACAAAGCGTATGATTTAAAACTAAATACTGTTTATCTTGAACAAAAAAAAGAAAGAGCAACAAACTTTAATTCTTTTCTTTTTTCGAATATTTCATTTACAAAAAAGATAAAAACTCAAAATGATTTTTCACATTTAGCTGAGAACTTTGATTAATACATTTGTGCTAGTGACCAAATATCGAATCCTGAAATTATGCACGGTCATTTCATTTTG
>JAJBVC010000022.1 GCA_020860025.1 Clostridiales bacterium
AAGTTATAATATCAAAATTTTTCTTAAAATACAATCATATCATTAAATTATTTTGGTACTTTTCTTTTTATAAGTTTTCTGCTAAAATATCTCTAACACTATTAAGGGGTAAATTTATGGATATTATTACTAAACTTTCAAGCGAATTTTCTTTAAAGTCGTGGCAGGTTGAAAACACGGTTAAACTTATTGACGACGGAAACACAATTCCGTTTATTGCACGTTACAGAAAAGAAGCGACAGGCTCGCTTGACGACCAAATACTCAGGGCACTGTATGACAAGCTTAATTATCTTCGCAATTTGGCTCAGCAAAAGGAAAAGGTGTCCGCCTCAATTACCGAGCAGGAGCTTATGACAGATGAAATTAAGTCAGCTATTGACAATGCCGCTACTCTAACTGAACTTGAGGATATTTACAGACCGTTTAGACCTAAGCGTAAAACAAGAGCGTCAGTAGCAAAGGCAAAAGGCTTGCAGGGGCTTGCCGATGAGATTTATGCACAAAGCTTTTCATCATCTCCAAAAGAACTTGCCGAAAAATATTTAAACGATGAGGTTTTGACAGTTGAGGACGCTGTAAACGGAGCAAAGGATATTATTGCCGAAATGGTTTCTGACGATCCGTCGGGCAGAAAGATGCTTCGCTATTCCGTAAAAAATAATGCAACCATTGTCGTTAAGGGTACAAAAGATGATTTGGGCGTTTATGAAATGTACGCAGATTACAGCGAGAGTGTAAAGTCAATCGCTTCACACCGAGTTCTTGCGATTAACAGGGGAGAGAAGGAAGGCTTTTTAAAGGTCAGTGTTGATTTTGATAAAATTGTCGGCCTTAATATTCTTAATAATCTTCATATAAAAAATAGTTCGCCTACGACTGATGCTGTTTTAGAAGCTATTGAGGATTCGTATACAAGACTTATTTTTCCGTCAATAGAACGTGAAATCAGAAATTCACTTACAGATATTGCCGCCGAAAGTGCAATTAAGGTATTTTCAAAAAATACACGTCAGCTTTTAATGCAGCCACCTGTCAAAAACAAGGTAACAATCGGTCTTGACCCGGGTTACAGAACAGGATGCAAGGTTGCGGTTGTTGACGGTACGGGCAAGGTGCTTGATACAGGAGTTATATATGCCGTTCCTCCTCACAATAAGGTTGACGAGGCAAAGAAAATTATAAAGGATTTTGTACACAAATATAATGTTCAGATGTTCGCTATCGGCAACGGTACAGCTTCGCACGAAACCGAAGTTTTTGCAGCCGAGGTAATTAAAGAGCTTGATATGGGAATAACATATATGGTTGTAAGTGAAGCTGGAGCGTCTGTTTATTCTGCGTCAAAGCTTGCCGCCGAGGAATTTCCCGAATATGACGTTTCGCTTCGCAGTGCCGTTTCCATAGCAAGACGTTTGCAAGACCCTCTTGCCGAGCTTGTTAAGATTGACCCGAAGGCTATCGGAGTAGGTCAGTATCAGCACGATATGCCGCAAAAACAACTGACAATGGCGCTTGACGGCGTTGTAGAGGACTGCGTTAATTCGGTCGGCGTTGATTTGAATACCGCTTCTGCACAGCTCTTGAACAGAGTAGCCGGAGTATCATCGGCGGTTGCCGACAATATTGTTAAATTCCGTCAGGATAACGGTGCTTTTACTTCAAGGGATGAACTTAAAAACGTACCTAAGTTGGGACCAAAAGCGTTTGAACAGTGTGCAGGATTCTTGCGTGTTTCTCAAAGTGATAATGTACTTGATAATACCGCTGTTCACCCCGAAAGCTATAAGCCCGCTATGGCTTTGCTTAAATTTTGCAGCGTAAGCGATGATGACGTCAGAAAAGGAAATGTTTCCGCCGTTAAAGCTTATGTTGAAAGCGTAGGTACTTCAGCACTCGCAGTTAAGCTTGGTATAGGCGAGCCGACTCTGATTGATATTACCGAGGAAATTTCAAAGCCGGGCCGTGACCCACGTGACGAGCTTCCTCAGCCTATGCTCAGAACAGATGTTATGGGCATTGAGGATTTAAAAGTCGGAATGGAGCTTAAAGGCACTGTAAGAAATGTAATTGATTTCGGTGCGTTTGTCGATGTCGGCGTTCATCAGGACGGACTTGTACACATTTCGCAGATTGCAAATAGATATATAAAGCATCCGAGTGATGTCCTTAAAGTAGGCGATATTGTTACGGTTTGGGTGCTTTCGGTTGATGTTGATAAAAAGCGTATAAGTCTTACGATGAAAGAGCCAAATAATAAATAATTATGAAAATAACAGTAATACAAACAAACAGAAAAACAGTTTCTCTTTCTGTAAACGATGATTTAAACGTCGTTGTCAGAGCGCCGTATAATGTGCCGAAAAGTGAAATAGAAAAATTTGTCGCTGAAAATGAAATTTGGATTGAAAATGCAGTCAGACGTAAGAAAAAATCGCTTGAATTTTATGATTTGAGCGATAAACAGATTGAAGAATTAAAGAAAAAAGCACTTTCATATATTCCTCAAAGAGTAGAATATTTTGCAAATATTATGAAGCTTTACCCGACAGGGATAAAAATAACTTCCGCTAAAAAGCGTTTCGGCTCGTGCAGTTCAAAGAATTCGCTTTGCTTTTCACTGTATTTAATGCTTTATTCGCAAAAGGCGATTGACTATGTTGTTGTTCACGAGCTTGCACATATCAAATATCATAATCACAGCAAGGAATTTTATTTGTTGATTGAAAAATATTTGCCTGATTATAAGGAACGTGAAAAACTGCTTAAAATCTCTTGACACGGTTATGACAGCTTTATCGACAGTTATAGGGGGCTGACTCACATAAAATTGAGTCAGCCACTCAGACTTTTTATATGTTATCTATAATATAATCTTTAAGAAAATCGTAA
>JAJBVC010000174.1 GCA_020860025.1 Clostridiales bacterium
CTGAAATGCCGAAATACGGCGATGAATTTGCGGGAAAGGTTTTTAAAATATCAGATGACAAAGGTCAGCGTCTTACCCATCTTAAAATAACAGGCGGAAGTCTCAAAATAAAACAAATACTTCAAAGTTATAAAAATAAAGATTCTCAAAAAGTAAATCAAATCAGAATATACTCGGGCGATAAATTCAAATCGGTTGATGAGGTATTTGCCGGCACTGTATGCGCAGTAACGGGAATAACATTTGCACAGTGCGGCGACGGACTTGGAGCGGAAAAGAATACTTCTCTCCCCGTTCTTGAGCCTGTACTGACTTACGGACTAAAACTGCCCGACGGTGTTGACGCTCATACCGCACTCGAAAAAATGCGAATACTTGAAAGCGAAGACCCACAACTTAAAGTCGTATGGAATGAACGCCTTGGCGAAATTCAGCTTCAGCTTATGGGTGATATTCAGCTTGAAATTTTGCAATCGATAATATCTCAGCGTTTTGGTATTGACGTATCATTTTCAAAGGGAAATATTATTTACAAGGAAACTATAGCGAACGCTGTCGAAGGCGTCGGCCATTTTGAACCGCTCAGACATTATGCGGAGGTACATTTAATTTTAAAGCCACGCAAAAGAGACAGCGGACTTGTATTTAAAACAGAATGCAAAGAGGATTTACTCGACAAAAACTGGCAAAGGCTGATACTGACTCACCTGTACGAAAAAACGCATATCGGTGTACTTACAGGCTCACCGATAACAGATATGGAAATAACTCTTGCCTCGGGAAAAGCGCATCCAAAGCACACTGAGGGCGGTGATTTCAGGCAGGCTACATACAGAGCTGTAAGGCAGGGTCTACGCTCGGCGGAATCTATTTTACTCGAACCGATTTATGAATTCAATCTTGAAGTACCGAGCGAAAACATAGGCAGAGCGTTGGCTGATATTCAGCGAATGTCGGGAAGCTTAAATCCACCCGAAACTATAGGAGAATTTTCAATCATCAGCGGTACAGCGCCGGTTTCGACAATGTATGATTACGCAAAAGACGTTAGGCAGTACACTCACGGAAAAGGAAAAATAACCTGTTCTTTAAAGGGCTATGAGCCGTGCCACAACACAGATGAGGTCATTGCTCAAATCGCTTACGACTGTGACGCTGATACGGAAAATCCGTGTGATTCTGTTTTTTGCTCTCACGGTGCCGGCTACACGGTCAAATGGAATGAAATCAAAAGCCATATGCACTTACCAAGCGCACTCTCAGCTCCGAAAAGCGTTTATGAAAGCACTTATGAAAACAGTGAACGTCTAAAGACTTTTTCAAAAAATAGCAATAATCTATTTGCTCTTGACAAAGAGCTTATGCAGATTTTTGAGCAGACATACGGCCCTATCAAAAGCCGTACACCGAACGCTTTTCAAAACCATTTTACTTTTACCGAAAGCAGTGAAAACAAAAAATATAAAGGCTCTCGAATTCAAAAATACGACGGGATAGAGTACCTGCTTATTGACGGCTACAATGTAATTTTTGCATGGGACAGCCTTAAAAATATTGCAAACGACAGCATTGACGCTGCAAGAAATACACTTATAAATATTTTATGCAACTATCAGGGCTACAAAAAATGCAGAGTTATTCTCGTTTTTGATGCATACAAGGTTAAAGGCAACGCACGAGAGGTTGAAAAGGTAAACGGCATTGATATTGTTTATACCAAAGAAGCCGAAACGGCAGATATGTATATAGAAAAAGCATCATATAAACTTGCAAAAACCAACAAGGTAAGAGTTGTTACATCAGACGCACTTGAACAGCTTATAATTCTCGGAAACGGTGCGCTTCGTGTTTCGTCAAGAGAATTTCTCGGCGAAGTTATGCAGGCTGAGGAGGATATAAGAAATATTATCTCAAGTGAATTTTAATATATGCTGAACTCTTCTCTGCTCGGTTATTGTGCTTTATAACAGAAAAGTGCTATAAGAAGTCATTTGATTTCTTACAGCACTTTATTTTAGTGTTATGATATTTATATATAAACTACAAAACATCTTTCAATATCGTTTCTTTTTTCCATGTAGGCTGCGGATGATTGCAGATAAAGCCATCTACACTTAAATTTTCCGCATGCCTTGCCCAAAGCGCATAAGACGGCAGATTACGAAACCGCCAGCCCTCGGGATATTCCTTTGCATATTCGGGAATAAAAAGCCGTCTGTCAACTGTTTCCGGTATATCGACATACGTCAGACTGATATTGTTAAGCGACACGTTTTTAACTCTATTTGTTTTACCCTTTTGCCTATATCCTGCAATTATTATAGGTATCTCAACGTCGGTTGCGTTAACATTTGAGATAGTAATATTTTTAACCTCACTTTTGCCGTCAAAAGTACTTTTATCGACTGTGGGTTTGAATTTAACTTTCTTTCCGAATTCAACGGCATTGGAACTTTGAAAATCAACAAAAGCGGCACGATTACGATTACCGAGCCTTATGAAAATCGGGCACGTACAACGATTCATAATAATATCGCTGATTGTAACATCGTATAAAGACGTACCGTCGCACGCTTCAAGAGAAATTCCCGAAACGCTGCCGGGATATAAATCCGTCATAAAAAGCCTGCAACGAG
The DNA here is from genome assembly GCA_020860025.1 of Clostridiales bacterium. Taxonomy (GTDB): domain Bacteria; phylum Bacillota; class Clostridia; order Oscillospirales; family Acutalibacteraceae; genus Eubacterium_R. Next base: position 2,637 of record JAJBVC010000174.1, read on the forward strand.
AAATATTTACATTGCTGATGTCAAATGTAGTTTCCGTTCCGACCTTGACAGCGTTCGTTCTGCTGATAATTTCACAGTCGGAAATATTTATATTTTTCATTTCGCCGTTATTTCCGAGCCACAGTGCATTTTTTATAACTATTCCATCATCGGCGGTTGAAATAAATGAATGGCGAATTTCAACATCACTGCCGCCCGCAATATCTATACC
>JAJBVC010000061.1 GCA_020860025.1 Clostridiales bacterium
ATATTTTATCGAAATTATACATTTATTGTTAAAATTCTTGACTTATTATGAGATATATTATATAATCTTGCTCAGATATTGAAAGAGGTATCAAATACCCCCGAGCGGTCGGGAGGGAGGGAATTAAATGAGTCAGGTAAAAGTTAAGGACAATGAATCTCTTGACAGCGCCCTCAGACGTTTTAAGCGTCAGACTTCACGTGACGGTATAATACAGGAAGTCAGGAAGAGAGAGCATTATGAGAAGCCATCTGTAGCTCGTAAAAAGAAGAGCGAGGCTGCTCGTAAAAGAAAGTATAAATAATTTATACATTTACATAGGGGCGGCTTTTCGCTCCTATTTGTTTTTTTAATCATTTTAATCAAATTTATTTATTCTAAGGCTAAAGCAAGGCTGTGAAAATATGAAAAAAATTTTAGTTTTAAACGGGCCTAATCTCAATATGACAGGCATACGCAAAAAAAATGTTTACGGCGGAGAAACGCTAAAGCAAATTAACGACGAGCTTAAGCTGTACGGCAAGGCAAACGGCGCAAAGGTATCGTTTTTTCAGTCAAATCACGAGGGCGATATTATCGACGTTATTCACGAAAGCAAGGATGAATTTGACGGCGTTGTAATAAATGCGGGCGCTTATACTCATTATTCCTATGCGATTCGTGACGCTATTGAGGCGGTACAGGAGTTTACTCCTTTTGTTGAGGTGCATATGTCGGATATTCATAAAAGAGAGGATTTTCGCAAAATTTCCGTTATAACGGACGTATGCGTCAAACAAATTTCGGGCTATGGCAAAGATAGCTACAAAATGGGTATTGATTTATTACTTGAAATATTATAGAATAAATATATACTATTTTTTAGATTCAATTATGGAGGTATAATAAAATGATATCAGCAGGAGATTTTAGAAACGGTGTAACCTTTGAGGAGGACGGTAACGTACTTCAGGTTATTGAATTTCAGCATGTAAAACCGGGAAAGGGAGCTGCATTTGTAAGAACAAAAACAAAGAATGTTATTACAGGCTCGGTAGTAGAAAAAAGCTACAACCCTACAGCAAAGTTCCCGACAGCTTATATCGAGAGAAAGGAAATGGCTTATTCATATAACGACGACGGTTTGTATTATTTTATGGATAATGAAACATTTGAAATGATACCTGTATCAGAGTCAGACCTTTCCGAAAACTTTAAGTTCGTAAAGGAAAATGAAATTTGCCGTATTCTTTCATATAAGGGTAAGGTTTTCGGTGTTGAACCGCCGACTTTTGTTACACTTGAGGTTACAGAAACAGAACCGGGTGTTAAAGGCAATACAGCAACAAATACATTAAAGCCGGCTAAGGTTGAAACAGGCGCTGAAATTCGTGTACCGCTTTTCATAAATGAGGGCGATATGATACGTATTGATACCAGAACCTGTGAATATATGGAAAGAGCAAACTGATAAGGAGAGTTAATTACTATGGATACTACTGAAAAATTAGGTTATTTAAAAGGCTTGCTTGACGGCCTTGATTTAGACCAGAACAAAAAAGAAGCCAAGGTATTTAATGCTATCGTTGATGTATTGGATAATCTTGTTGAAGATGTTGACGATATGCAAGACGGAATTGAAATGCTCGTAGAGCAGGTCGATGCTGTTGACGAGGATCTTGCAGAGCTTGAAGATTATGTTTTTGATGACGAATGTGACTGTGATGACTGCTCTGACGATGAGTGCAATGAATTTCAGGTTGAATGTCCTCTTTGCGGCGAGGAAATTACAGTTGATGAGGAGACAGTTCTCGGTGGCCCTATTCCTTGCCCGAATTGTGGCGAGATGCTCGAATTTGAAATTGAAGAGTGCGATTGTGATGACTGCGCTCAGGAAGACGAGGATGAATAATCCTGTCTATAAAACAGAAAGAGGGTAATTCTCATTAACATTAAAAAGATTTTATCTTTAATCCTTGTGTCAATTATGATTTGTTTTGCTTTTTCAGCTTGCTCAAGCAATAGCGAAACCGATGACAGCGAAACTGAGTCGGAAAGCACTAATGTTGCTGTTGAAACCGAAGAGGCAAAGATTAAAGAGGAAGATGCAATCAACTTTATTGAATCGTCATATACAGAAGAAGAACTTGGACTTGATGATGTTGAGGAAGATTATTCCTTTATGGTAGCATCGTCGGGTGTTACAATTGAGGATGAAAATTACATCAAGGTTGTTGCAGGTGCAATGACTAAAAATGATACGACTGACGATGATGGTAACGATACTTTTTCAATGCAGACATACGGCGAGTATTATATTTCATTTGACGGCGATACCGTTTTGATGAAAAATATGGATACAGATGAATATTCCGAGCTTGAAAACAGGTATGCGGATTATTCGGCGAAAAGCGAAACTGTTGCGGACGTTACCGAAACAACAACAGCAGAATAATAGAATTTCAGTAAATCACACCTCGTTTAACCAAAACTTAATTGATTAAAATTCAATTATTATTGGTTGGGCGAGGTGTCACACGTATTTAGCGAAGAGGGTATTTATGGCTGAAGAGGAAAAGCGTGAGGAAAAGCGTTATGTAGGTGTAAAAGAAAATCTTGCTTATGGCTTTGCAAATGCAGGGCAGGTTTTCGGTTACAATTTAAATTCCTATTTTTCTTTGTTTTTTACAAAGGTTTTTTGCATACCGCAGCAGGCAGTTTCACGTATGATACTTTTTCTTGGTATATGGGATACTGTCAATGACCCGATTATGGGCGGTATTATTGATAAAACGAGAACTCGCTACGGAAAACTTCGTCCGTATCTTTTAATTGTGCCTATTCCGCTGGCTATTGCCACGGTTATGCTGTTTTCGGGCCCTATTGTAATGCAGGACGTTAAATCTACCACGGCAAAAATAGTATATATGTACATTTCGTATTTTGTGTGGGAGCTTTTGTATACATTGGGCGATGTTCCGTTTTGGGGACTTAGCAGTGCTATTTCACCTTTGCCGTCAGACAGGACAAGAGCAATTTCAACCGCCAGATTTATAAGCAGTTTAATCGGCGGACTTTCAACAACACTTTTGGTTCTTCTTATGGACGGCAGTGAAAATGATATTATCTCGATGTCGCTGCCGCAGGTTTTCTGCCTTATATCAATCATTTCCGCTTGTTTTATTATTTGCTTGTTTTCATTAGCCGGCACGCAGTGTAAGGAGAGAGTTGTTCAGACTGTTAAAGACCCGAGTATTCTTGCGGGCTTTAAAGTCCTTGTAAAAAACAAACCGCTTCTTATGATTGTTGTAGGCAATGTATTAAGCACAATTACAGCAATATCCGGTGCTTTTGAAACGTATTATTACGCCGAGGTTATAAACCTCAACTCGCTAAAAATTCTGATTACGCTTCCGGGAACAATTTTCGGCTTTGCAACATACCTTCTTATTCCGAAGCTGCAGAAAAGATTTGACAACCGCCAAATAGTATTTTTAAACGGAATCGTTCGTGCGATTGTCAGCGTAATTGTATTTTTAATCGGTATGAATTACTATAATGATTTTAAGGTTGTTGTTCCGCTCCTTTTGGTGCAAAACCTTATATTCTCATTTTTCAATACTGTTAATATGGTAATTCCTACCGAAATGATTGCTGATACTATCGACTATATGGAGTGGAAAACAGGAGAGAGAAATGAGGGCGTTTCATTCTCGGTTCTTACATTTGTCAGCAAACTTACCGGATCGGTTGCATCGTCAATTTGTACGGCGATTTTGCCGATTATCGGTCTCACATATAAGAGCGTAGGCTCAGAGACCGTTACAGTAAAAGGTGATAATACAGATTTGTATATTTGGGCATTTTTCACCGTAATTCCGTATGTTCTCGGCCTTGTATCGCTTATTCCTTATTTCTTCTATGACTTGACAGGCAAAAAGCTCAAGAGAATAAGAGATGATATGGCGGTTCGCAGAGTAGATAATGCAAAGGCTGTTTCGGGAGGTGCAAGCGATGAATAATACCTGTCCTAAATGCGGTCAAAAGCTAAGTCCGCTTTATATGAAGGAAAATTGCCCTAAATGCGGGGTAAATCTTCTTTATTATAATCTTGATGAAAATTTGAAAGCCGATGCAGAAAATGCAAGGCGAGAGGTTGAGGCTGTAACTCGTTTTTTGAACATTATAAAATCGTCATCAATCGCTTCACCGATTCTTATAATTAGGCTTGTTTTGTTTTTTACGCCGCTTGCTTCAATGTGTCTTCCGATGTACGGTGATATAAGCTTGATAGCGCTTATAATGGGATTGATAAACGGTGAGCTTGAAATCAGCTCGGTTATTATGCCGCTTATCAGTATGGCGCTTGTAGTAGTGCTTTCACTTGCCGTGATAATTTCATCGCTTTTCTCATCAACAAAAACAGGCTTTTTACGCAATATGATTTTCAGTGTAATAAATACTGCCGTGTTCGTTGGGCTTGGAGTTATTATAGGCGGTATTGGCTTAGTCTTGTTTGTAACACTTTCAATATATATACTCGAATTTGTTATGCATATAATATGTTAAAAAGTGATTGATAAAAAACAAAATATTGACTAAAACACTTTAACGTGTTATTATTATCTTAATATTAGTAAACGTTGATTGGGCGAGTAGCAATTTGCCGATGTTAAAGAGAGCTGTCGGTCGGTGCAAGGCAGTATATGCATTTTGTGAAAAACACCCGGGAGTTCCCAAAAGAAAGCTTTTTGCAAGTAGACTTGGGCGTTTAGGAGCGTTAATCCTGTTGAGTGAGCCGAATTTCGGCTAATTTAGGTGGTACCACGGAAGCAGTCTTTCGTCCTATTTGGACATTAGACTGCTTTTATTATTTTTAGGAGATGAATTATGGAATTTTCAACACTTTACAGAACAAAAACTATGAATCTTTTTACCGAAGACGATATTGACAGCGAGGTTAAGGTTGCCGGATGGGTCGAAAATATTCGTGACCACGGCGGAGTATCGTTTATTGACCTTCGTGATATGTATGGAGTTATGCAGATTGTTATGCGTGACACAAGCCTGCTTGACGGAATTTCAAAGGAAGACTGCCTTTCAATTCAGGGCGTTGTTGAAAAGAGAGATGAGGATACAATCAATCCGAAAATTGCAACAGGTACGATTGAGGTTGAAGCGCACAAGGTAGTAACTCTCGGTAAGGTTCGCAGACCGCTTCCGTTTGATATTCAAACCTCAAAGGAAACGAGAGAGGACAAAAGACTTCAGTACCGTTTCCTTGATATGAGAAATCAAAAGGTCAAGGATAATATGATTTTCAGAAGCAATGTTATATCGTTTCTTCGTCAGACTATGACCGATATGGGATTTTTGGAAATCCAAACGCCTATTCTTTGCGCTTCGTCACCTGAGGGCGCAAGAGATTATGTAGTGCCGAGCCGTGTTCATAAGGGGAAGTTTTATGCACTGCCTCAGGCTCCTCAGCAGTATAAACAGCTTTTGATGGTGTCAGGTATTGATAAATATTTTCAGGTTGCGCCTTGCTTTAGAGATGAGGATGCAAGAGCTGACCGTTCTCCGGGTGAGTTTTACCAGCTTGATTTTGAAATGAGCTTTGCAACACAGGAGGATGTGTTTAAAGTAGGTGAGGAGGTTCTTACAAAGACATTTGAAAAGTTCGCTCCAAAAGGATACAAGGTAACTCAGGCGCCTTATCCTGTTATCAGCTATAAAGAGGCTATGCTAAAATACGGTACAGATAAGCCGGATTTGAGAAATCCGCTTGAAATTATTGATGTTACCGAATTTTTCCAACGCTGTTCGTTCAAGCCGTTTCATGGTCAGACAGTTCGTGCAATAAAAATTCATGCTGAAATTTCAAAGGGCAAGCATGAAAAACTGCTTAAATTTGCCCAGTCAATCGGAATGGGCGGTCTTGGCTATTTGCTCGTTCAGGAGGATAAGAGTTATAAAGGGCCGATTGATAAATTTATTCCCGATGATATGAAAACAGAGCTTGCCGATTTGGCAAGTCTTGAAATCGGAGACACTATATTCTTTATTGCCGATGATGAAACAAAGGCTGCCGATTACGCAGGTCAAATTCGCACAAGGCTCGGCGAAATGTTTGATTAGATAGAAAAAAATTCTTACCGCTTCTGTTATATAAACGATTTTCCTATGTATGAGTATAAGGAAGAGGAAAAGAAAATTGGATTTACTCATAATCCGTTTTCAATGCCTCAGGGCGGTCTTGACGCTCTTAACAATATGGATCCTCTTGAAGTTCTTGCTTATCAGTATGATATTGTATGCAACGGTGTTGAGCTTTCTTCCGGTGCCGTTCGTAACCACGATATTGATATTATGAAAAAAGCATTTGAAATAGCGGGCTATGATGAGGATGTGCTAAAAGAGAAATTCGGCGCACTTTATACCGCTTTTGAGTTCGGTGCACCGCCGCACGCAGGAATGGCTCCCGGTGTTGACCGTATGATTATGCTTTTGAGAAATGAAGAAAGTATAAGAGAGGTTATTCCGTTTCCTATGGATGGCAAAGCACAGGATCTTATGTGCGGCGCTCCGAGCGAAATTACGGAACAGCAGTTAAGAGAAGTACACATTAAACTCAGAAAGTAAAGGGGTTTGACTGATGATTGGTAAAGATGAAGTTTTAAAGCTTGCAAAGCTTGCACGTCTTAGTTTTTCAGACGAGGAGCTTGACAAAATTATGAAGGATATGGACGATATTATCGCCTTTGCCGATACTATTAACAATTCAGTAGAGGGAGATGCGGAAAAAATCCGAAACGTATCTCTTAATGCACTGCCTGCCGAAGAATTTAGGGACGATATTGTAAAGGAATCGCTGCCAAATGAGAAAATTCTTTCAAACGTCAACGGTTCTAAAGGTATGTTCTGTGTTAAAGGAGGTATATAAATGAGAGAAATTATTGCGCCTTTATCGCAAATGCTGAAAAACGGCGATATTTCATCAGCCGAGCTTACGCAAAAATATATTGACGCTATTGAAAATGATAACGAAAAATATAATGCTTACGTTTCAAAAACATTTGATAAGGCTATGGAAAATGCAAAAACAGCCGACGCTATGATTAAGGATGGCAGCGCAACCGCACTGACAGGTATTCCAATGACGTTAAAGGATAATATCTGTTCGGACGGTGATTTAACAACCTGTTGTTCAAAAATACTTGAGGGCTTTCGTCCTTACTATGATTCAACCGTGTGGTCAAAGCTCAAGGCGCAGGGCGCTGTTATGCTCGGCAAAACGAATATGGACGAATTTGCAATGGGTTCAACAAGTGAAACAAGCTGCTACGGCGCACCTCTCAATCCGAGAAATGTAAATCACGTAACAGGCGGTTCGTCAGGTGGCGTTGCCGCAGCTGTAACCGCTAATATTGCGGCTTACGGACTTGGTTCCGATACAGGTGGCTCTATACGTCAGCCTGCTTCATTTTGCGGAATTGTCGGTCTGAAGCCGACGTACGGCGCAGTTTCACGTTACGGTCTTATTGCTTACGGTTCATCTCTTGATCAAATCGGCGTGCTTGCTAATTCTATAAAGGATACAGCGCTTGTATTTGATTCAATATCGGGCGTCGATATAAACGACCAAACGAGCGTCGATTTCGATTTCGGAAATATTGCCGATACATTGGGACAAACAAATGTAAAAGGGCTGAAAATCGGTGTTGCACGTGAATATTTTGAGGGAATAAACGATGAAGTAAAGGACGCTGTTTTTGAAGCGATTAACTTTTTTGAAGCAAACAGCGCTGAAATTATTGATATTAAACTGCCTGTTTTACAGCAGACTTTGCCTGTTTATTACATTATCGCCTGTGCCGAAGCGTCATCAAACCTCGGCAGATATGACGGTATTCGTTACGGCTACAGACCCGAAAGTTTCAACGACGTTGAAGAAATGATTTTGAAAACACGTACCGAAGGCTTCGGTGATGAGGTTAAACGCAGAATAATGCTTGGTACTTATGTGCTTTCATCAGGATATTACGATGCTTATTATAAGAAAGCCTGCCTTTTAAGACAAAATCTTATTGCGGATTTTGACGAGATTTTCACGACCTGCGACGTTCTTATTGCGCCGACAGCGCCTAATACCGCTTTTGAACTGAATTTCAAGGGTGCTTCACCTGTTGAAATGTATTTGTCGGACATTGCGACGGTTCCCATTAACATAACGGGTGTGCCGGCAATAAGCGTTCCGATTAAAAATGACAGCAACGGCTTGCCGATCGGTATGCAGATTATCGGCAAAAAATTCGCTGAAAAAACTATACTTGACGCAGCATATTTTTACGAAAAGAATGCTGATATTAAAGTCGAAAACTTTGAGGGAGGTGTTGTGCTGTGAGTTATGAATTGGTTTGCGGAATTGAAACTCATATCGAGCTTGCCACAAAGACAAAGATTTTTTGCAGCTGTACAACGCAGTTTGGTGGTGAGCCTAATACCCATTGCTGTCCTGTTTGTACCGGTCAGCCGGGAACGCTCCCGATTCTTAATAAGCAGGTCATTGAATATGCTGTTCGTGCGGGACTTGCTGTTCACTGTGACATAAACAATAATTCCCATATGGACAGGAAAAACTATGTCTATCCCGATTTGCCAAAGGCTTATCAGATTTCTCAGTTTGATGAGCCTGTATGTATTAACGGCTATGTTGAACTTGATTCGGGCAAAAAAATCCGTATTGAGCGTATTCATATTGAGGAGGACGCAGGTAAGCTCGTTCACGACGGCGGTTATACCTATGTCGATTATAACCGTGGAGGAGTACCGCTTATTGAAATTGTTTCAATGGCTGATATATCGACACCGCAGGAGGCAAGAGAATATGCCGAAAAACTTCAGCTTATAATGCGTAATGTCGGCGTTTCCGACTGCAAAATGCAGGAAGGCTCTATGCGATGTGATGTTAACGTATCAATCCATCAGCCAAACGAGCCGTGGGGTACAAGAACAGAGATTAAGAATATTAACTCTCTTTCAAATATTGTTCGTGCTATGGAGCTTGAAATGGAACGTCAGGAGGATATTCTCGACTCAGGCGAAAAGGTAATTCAGTCCACAATGCGTTACGATGCAAACAGCGATACTGTTTATGTTCTTCGCTCGAAAGAAAATGCGGACGACTACCGTTATTTCCCAGAACCGGATATTTTAAGATTTTATATCTCACCCGAAACAGTAGAGAGTATTCGCTCTTCGCTTCCTGAGCTTCCCGATGCTAAGCTTAAAAGATATGTAAACGATATGGGACTTCCCGAAAATAATGCACGTCTTATTTATAAGTACAGGAATGTTACAAAATTTTTTGACGAAGCGGTCAACGACGGCGCAGGTGCAAATAATGTACTAAATATGATTTTAGGGCCGATTTACGCAACGCTTCAGACTGAAGAGGATAAAGAAAATTTTGAAATTAAAACAACGTCAAAACAGCTTTCCGATCTTGTCAAGCTGATTGATGAAAAGAAAATTCGTGCCAATAAGGCAAAGGAAGTTCTTTCAAAAATGCTTGAAAGCGGTAAGGACGTTACCGAATATATCAAAGAGGATGATTTATCCGGACTTTCGGATGATGATTTAAAAACACTTTGCCAAGGTGCGGTTAACGCAAACCCAAAGGCTGTTGAGGATATTAAATCTGGTAAGGACAAGGCAATCAATGTTATGTTCGGTTATGTTATGAAAAATTCACGTGGAAAGGCTGACGTTAAAAAGGCTGAGGCTGTTATCCGTGAAATTATAGCAGGTATGTAATTTTTAAATCATAATTTTGTTAATTTTATACAAAAAAGTGGTTGATATGTAAATGTTTTTACTGTATAATAATAGTATTACTAATTTGAGAGGAGCGTAGCGTAAATTACGCTGATTATTATGAAACACCCTGATATTATTAAAAAAATGACGCTTGAGCAAAAGGCTGCTTTTGTATCAGGCTTTGACTACTGGCATTTAGAGGAATGTGCTGAACTCGGACTTCCTAAAATTATGATTACTGACGGCCCTCACGGTCTGCGTAAGCAGAATACGGATAAGAAATCATCCGACGGCATAGGTCTTGGTAATTCGGTTCCCGCTACTTGTTTTCCGCCTGCGTCAACATCATCCTGTTCTTGGGACGAGGATTTGCTCAGAGCAGAGGGCGAGGCTCTCGGTGAAGAATGTCTAAAGGAGCAGGTTTCAACTATTCTCGGACCCGGTACAAATATTAAGCGTTCACCTGTTTGCGGCCGTAACTTTGAGTATTTCAGCGAGGATCCGTACCTTGCGGGAAAATGCTCAGCAAATCTTGTAAACGGTGTGCAGTCAAAGGGTGTTGGTACATCTCTCAAGCATTTTGCCTGCAATTCGCAAGAGGCTTTTCGTATGGTTATCAACGAGGTAATTGACGAAAGAGCTATGCGTGAGCTTTATCTTACAGCATTTGAAATCTGTGTTAAAGAAGCTCAGCCGTGGACTATAATGAATTCATATAACAGAATTAACGGTGTTTACGCTTCGCAAAATCATCACCTTCAGGAGGAAATTCTCCGTGATGAGTGGGGATTTAAGGGCTTGCTTGTTACCGACTGGGGTGCTTCCGTTGACCGTGTTCCCGGCTTAATTAACGGAACCGATCTTGAAATGCCTTCATCTGGTACACTTAATTCAAAGAAAATTATCGAAGCTGTTAATAACGGCTCGCTTGATATTGCCGTTCTTGACAAGAGAGTTGACAATGTTGTTGATTTGATTGTTAAGTCAAAGCCGGCACTTGAAAAGAAGCATACGTACGATGTTGAGGCTCACCATAAGCTTGCTCAAAAGGTTGCTGAGGGCTCAATGGTTCTGCTTAAAAACGACGACAATATTCTTCCTCTCAAACAGGGTCAAAAGGTTGCCGTTATCGGAGAAATGGCAAAATCTCCACGTTTCCAGGGCGCAGGCTCTTCGGTCATCAATCCTACTAAGCTTGATAATGCGTATGACGAACTTAAAAAACTCGGCGTTGATATGATTTATGCTCAAGGCTACGAAAAGAGTAAGGATGAAATCAACGACGCACTTGTAAATGAAGCTGTAACGGCTGCTAAGAATGCAGATGTTGCGCTCGTCTTTGTCGGTCTTACGGAAGAATTTGAGGGCGAGGGCTATGACAGGGAAAATATCGAAATGCCAAACAGCCACAACAATCTCGTTTCTCTTGTTGCAAATGCAAATCCAAATACCGCCGTTGTTCTTGCAGGCGGTTCCGTTATCAATTTAAAGTGGATTAACGAGGTTAAGGGACTTCTTAATTCGGGACTTGGAGGTCAGGCAGGCGGCGCAGCCGTTGCAAATATTCTTACCGGCAATGTTAATCCGTCAGGCAAGACTTCCGAAACATATCCGCTTTCATTTGATGAAAATCCGACATACGGCAATTATCCGGGCGGTCCTGTTACGAGTGAGCATAGAGAGTCTGTATATATCGGCTATCGTTATTATGATAAAGCCGGTAAGGACGTTTTGTTCCCGTTTGGTTACGGACTTTCATATACAACTTTCGAGTACAGTGATATTAAACTTTCTTCCGACAGTATTAAGGACACAGATACAGTTAAAGTGTCGTTTAAGATTAAGAATACAGGCAGTGTTGACGGTGCTGAAATAGCACAGATTTACGTTGCCGATAAGGAATCTACAATCTTCCGTCCTGTTAAGGAGCTTCGTGCGTTTAAGAAAGTATTCCTTAAAGCAGGCGAGGAAAAGGAAGTTTCCGTAGAACTTTCAAAGAGAGCGTTTGCATTCTTTAATGTAAACATCAATGACTGGATGGTTGAAACAGGCGAATTCGATATTATGGTTGGTGCGTCAAGCCGTGATATTAAGCTGAGCGCAACTATGACTGTTACATCTACTGTTGATGCTGAAATTCCTGATTACAGTAAAACAGCTCCCGCTTATTACAGTGCGGATGTCAGTGGTATGAAGGGCGAGCAGTTTGAAGCCGTTTACGGCGATAAGCTTCCGTCACCTGAACCTGATACGACTAAGAAAATTGATATTTACTGCTGTCTTAATGATGCAAGGCATACAAAGTGGGGCGGTAAAATCTGCAGACTTATTGAGGGAATTATGTCCAAGATGGGTTCTGCCGAAAACGGCGACGGCAAAATGCTTGCCGCTATGGCAACTCAAATTCCTATTCGTAACTTTATTGCTATGAGTATGGGTGTATTTTCGCCCGAAATGGCAGACGGTCTTTTGATGATGCTCAATGATGATGAGTCAAGCTTTGCCGGCTTCAATAAGATATTCTGGAGATTAGGCGGCGCTCTTACAAGACTTCCTGCTCTTTTGAAATCAATTTAATTGAATAAATTTTGCCCCTGTATGAGTCAGAATTAACTGAAAAATACAGGGGTTTATTTTTTGTTAAATGAACAACAGAACAGTTGTAATATGAAATTTTATATGTTAAAATAAGAAAAAACGGAGGTGCAGTACGTATGAAACAAAAAATAATTGCTTTATTCAGTATGTTGTCATTAGTGATGATAACGCTTTTCTGTACCTCTTTTCCTGCATATGCAGCACAGGAAACGGATATAGAAAAAACTCAGCTTGGCAGCAGCGATACTTATTACGAATTTGATGCCGAAACAAAAACGCTTACTATCTCAGGAACGGGTGCAACTCCCGATTTTACAAATACAAGTGGCGCCTCATCATCGCAGCCTTGGGTCAGCTGGAGGGGTAATTCTATTGACTATGTTGTTGTTGAGGAGGGCGTAACCTGCCTCGGAACATACTGCTTTTACTATGTTAAAGCAACGCAGTTCACATTGCCCGAAAGTCTTGAAACAATTTCACAGTATGCTATGTCAGGTACAAATAATATTACAGAGCTTACTTTGCCGAGCAACCTGAAAACGATAGCTGCCGATGCTTTTTATCAGTGCATTGCACTTGAAAGCATTACGATTCCGTCATCAGTTACAACGATAGGAAATGAAGCTTTTCAGGGCTGTACCGCACTTACGTCTGTTGAATTTGAAAATCCGGCTGCTGAAATAAGTATTGGCAAAAAAGCATTTATGGGATGCAGTTCGCTTATGAGTGTTACAGTTCCTAAAAATGCCGAGCTCGGCGCAAACAGCTTTGGATATTCAAAGGCGAGCGCAAGCGGAGTTTACAGCGATTTTATTTTGTATATTTATCGTGACTCTCCTGCTTATGAATATGTGCAGACGTATCTTGTTAATTATGTTTTGCTTGACTCAATAGATATAAGCGAAGCTCAGACGATTGACTGTACATATTATTCCGATACGCTTGATTCAACTATGTATTTTTATTTTACTCCGTCTGTCAGTGCCGTTTATGATTTTTATTCATCAGGCGATATTGATGTTGAATGTACGCTTTTTGATTCGTCGGATAATGAAATAACTTCTAATCTCGACGTTTCAATTTATGATTTAAACTTTAAAATATCGTACAGCCTGACTGCCGGTGAAACATATTACTATGCCGTTACAAGCAACAATTCGCTCGGCGATTATTCAGTAACTCTTTTTCCTCATACAGTATCATCAATAGAACCGAAATTTGATACTCAGCTTGAGTTTTCGGCACAGCAGGGTGAAGAATATGATGTGCTTGCAGGGCTTGAAAATAATGATATTACAGTAATATTTGATACAGGCTACAGTGAAGATGTAACATTTTCAGACGGCAGTTATTATCACGATTATGAAATGACATATTATGACGATCAGTCTCAAAGCGCATGGAGCTGCGGCAGTCACAGCGCATATATGTATTTGGGTGATAAAAGTATAGAAATCAGCGTTACTGTTACTCATTCATATTCAGCCGTAGTCGTTGCACCGACATATAATGAAATGGGTTACACGGCATATATCTGTTCCGTGTGCGGCGATACTTACTACAGCGATTATGTTGAAAGCACAGGAATAAAGGTTACGGGCAGAGCGGTTCTTATGGAAAACACCGACGGCTCTCATCCAAATAATTATACATTATCGCTTATTACGGTTACAGCCGACGGCGAGGAAGTTTTTACAACAGATACCGACGGCACATTTGAATTTTATATTGATGCGGACATAACAAGCATTACGCTGAGCGGTTTGTATGCAAAGGAATGTACCGTTTTAATAACCGATGATGGCAGCGGTGAGACTGATTTGGGCGATATCGCACTCTTTAATTTTGACTATAATTCCGACGGATATGTAAACGCAAAGGATTTTGCAATTTTAAGAGGTCTGTACGGCAGCTACGACTTGCAGGAAAATTATGAATTAACAGCGATAGATTATAACCATGACGGTGTTTTGGACAGCGATGACTGGAACAGCGTCGGTGCTTCAAATTTCTTTTCGTGTATAAAAATAGATGAAAGTATATACAAAAGTACAGATAATTCTTAATATATATTGTTTACTTTTGATATTGAAAAAAACATCGTTTTAAATTATAATATACAAAATCAGTTATAACTAAAGCGAAAAAATGCTTTAAAAAAAGAGCAAAACTTTTAAAGGCTACTGCAAGAATGAAAGGTTTGGTAATCATTATGAAAAAAGTCGCAATCATTATGGGTTCCGACAGCGATTTGCCGATTGTAACACCGGCAATAAAACAACTGAAAGAGCTTGGAATTGAAACAGAGGTTCGTGTTATAAGCGCTCACCGTACACCTGAAGAGGCTCACGAATTTTCATCAAAGGCGATTGAAAACGGCTTTGGCGTAATTATAGCTGCCGCAGGAATGGCGGCTCATCTCGGCGGTGTGCTTGCCGCTTCAACAACGCTACCCGTTATCGGTATTCCGTGTTCATCAAAGGTGCTTGACGGTATGGACGCAATGCTTGCAACCGTTATGATGCCTCCGGGAATTCCTGTTGCAACCGTTGGTGTTAATGCTGCAAAAAATGCCGCTCTTCTTGCTGCACAGATTCTTGCGGTAGGTGACGATAAGCTGATGGAAACGCTTATAAATATGAGAAAAGAAATGGCACAGCAGGTTCGTGACAAGGACGCAGCACTTCAGGAAAAACTTAAAGAAATTTAGTGTGACATAAACACTTGTAAAATTTAGAAAGGCTATAAAATTAGTATGGAAAAAAGTTTTAGTGAAAGCTATGCAAAGGCAGGAGTTGACGTTACAGCAGGCTATGAATCTGTCGAGCTTATAAAATCTCACGTTAAAAGAACTACTATACCCGGTGTTCTCGGTGCAATAGGCGGTTTCGGCGGTATGTTTGAATTGCCTGTCAGCGAGTATAAAAATCCTGTTCTCGTTTCGGGTACTGATGGAGTAGGAACTAAACTCAAGATTGCTTTTCTTATGGACAAGCACGATACGGTCGGAATTGACTGTGTTGCAATGTGTGTGAACGATATTGCCTGTTCGGGCGCAAAACCGCTTTTTTTCCTTGATTATATAGCTTGCGGAAAAAATTATCCTAAAAAAATAGAGCAGATTGTTGCCGGAGTTGCAGAGGGCTGTGTTCAGTCAGGCTGCGCTCTTGTCGGCGGAGAAACTGCCGAGCATCCCGGTCTTATGCCCGATGACGAATATGACCTTGCGGGATTTACGGTTGGCATCGGCGAAAAGGATAAGCTTGTATCGGGTGAGAATCTTGCGGTAGGTAACGCTTTGATCGGCGTCGCTTCATCAGGCGTACATTCAAACGGGTTTTCACTGGTGAGAAAAGTTTTCAACATTAACGCCAATACTGTCAAGGTTATATACAACGATCTTGGCAAATCGCTTGGAGAAGAGCTTTTGACCCCGACAAGAATATATGTTAAACCGCTTCTTGCGCTGATGGAAAAGGTTAATGTAAACGCAATCAGTCATATAACTGGCGGCGGTTTTTATGAGAATGTACCGAGAATGTTGAATGACGGATTTACCGCTGTGATTGAAAAAGACAAGTGCTTTAAAATGCCCATATTCAATCTTATTCAGCAAGTCGGAGGTATTCCTGAAAGGGATATGTATAATACGTTTAATATGGGAACGGGACTTGTTATCGCAGTTGACGCTGACAAGGCTGACGAGGCTGTAAGAATTTTACAGGATAACGGCGAAAAGGCGACGGTTATCGGCGAGATTAAAGCAGGTGAAAAGGGAGTAGAATTATGCTGAACATAGCGGTTCTCGTTTCAGGCGGAGGAACAAATTTACAGGCGCTGATTGACGCTCAAAACTCCGGTGAAATAAAAAACGGCAAAATCACCTGCGTAATTTCTTCAAAAGCAGACGCATATGCGCTTGAAAGAGCAAAGAAAAACAGTATTGCAACACGTGTGATAGAACGCAGTGAGTACAGCGATATTAAATCGTATACGAGAGCTGTTACAGACGCACTTATTGAGGAAAAAGCAGATCTTGTCGTTTACGCAGGATTTATGACGATTTTGGATTCTCAAATTGTCGAGGCTTTTCCAAATAAGATGATGAATGTTCACCCTGCTCTTATACCGTCATTTTGCGGTAAAGGATTTTACGGACTGCACGTTCACGAGGCTGTACTTGAAAGCGGAGTGAAGCTCACGGGAGCAACAGTTCATTTTGTTACCGAGGACTGCGACGCAGGGCCTATAATTATGCAAAAGGCTGTTGAAGTTAAAAACGGCGATACTCCGCAAATTCTCCAAAGAAGAGTTATGGAGGAATGTGAATGGAAAATTCTTCCCAAATCAGTTTCACTTTTCTGCGAGGGAAGAATTAAAGTGAACGGCAAAATAACAGAAATTATTTAAAATCCAAAGTAAATATTATAGGTAATAGAGGTAAATATTATGGAAATAAAATCTCTTGCATCAGAGCTTAATACAAATACATATCCGGGCAGAGGAATAGTTGTCGGAAAATCCACTGACGGCAAAAACGCAGTTATCGCTTATTTTATTATGGGCAGAAGCGTAAACAGCCGTAATCGTATTTTTGAGCCTAACGATCGTGGTGGTATTCGCACAAAGGCGTTTGACGAATCAAAAATGGAAGATCCGTCGCTTATTATTTATAATCCTGTTTTAAAGCTTGACGGCAAAACTATAGTTACAAACGGCGACCAAACTGATACGATTTATGATTTTATGCAAGACGGTCACTGCTATCGTCACGCTCTTTTGACAAGAGAATTTGAGCCTGACGCACCAAATTATACACCGAGAATATCAGCTGTTATCAAACCTGACGGCGACTATAATATGTCGATTCTCAAATCAAATATGGGTAAGCCTCAGTGCCTTAGATTTTTCTTTGAATATCCTGCCGAAGCAGGTTTGGGTCATTTTATCCATACGTATAAATGCGACGGCGACCCTATACCGTCATTTGAGGGCGAGCCTACTCCCGTTAAAATTGACGGAGATATTGACTCCTTTACAAATATGATATGGTCAAATCTTAATGAGGACAATAAGGTTTCTCTCTTTACACGCTTCATTAACCTTGAAAACGGTGAAGAAGAAACAAGAATTATAAATAAGAATAAATAATAATTATATTTATTAAAAGGACTTTATCATTT
>JAJBVC010000095.1 GCA_020860025.1 Clostridiales bacterium
TCGATACGATTGAAAAATTATGCTCAATTCTTGAGTGTACGCCGAATGATTTATTTACTTTTGAATAAATCGTTTGATATTTGTCAAATTTTCTTGCCTTTTTACTTTATAATTATATCGACAAAATTTTAAAGCACCGAGAGTTTTTTCTCGGTGCTTTTTGTGTTACTTTTTAGTTGTCACTGTTTTGGTACTTGACCAGCTTGAATAGTACTTTTTGCCGTCTACTGTTTTGTAGGTACGGACACGAACATAATACTTTTTCTTGCTCTTGAGCTTTGAGATTGTTTTTGATGTCGTGCCGGTCTTTGAAATTGTTACAGTCTTGGCATTTGAGAATTTGCTCGAAGTGCTATACTGAATTTGATAACCTGTAGTCTGTGTTGACTGCTTTTTCCATTTAACAGTAAAACCTTTAGACTTAGCGGTAATCTTGCTTATTTTTGTTGACTTTGGTTTGATTGTATAAGTCAACGTCTTAGTACCGCTGTAGTTGCCTTTGAATTTGATTTTAACTGTATACGTTCCGACAGACTTGCTCCTGCTGTTTGAATAGCTTACAGTGTAATCCTCATTCAGCGTGAGTTTATTACCCTTGCTGTCTTTGACGGTCACGGACGGCTTATGCTTTTCGCCGTCATATGTGTAACTCGTTGAGGATAGTTTTATAGTCTTGGGATAATAAATTGTCGTCGTCGATTTTGATGCGGTACAACCGGAGCGTGAACAGCTTGTGACAATTTTTCCGTTTTTGCTGAGCGTTGCTTTCGTTACAGTGCTTTTGTAATTATGCCCCAATGCCGATGTGTACGTATCCTTATACGAAGTTTTGCAACGTGAGCAGGTGTGAAGCGTATAGCCTTTTGCCGTACAGGTCGGCGATACTACAGTGCTTGTATATTTATGACCAAGTGCCGAGGTGTACGAATAAGTATATGTTCTTCCGCAGGTCGAACACGTTGCGGTTGTATATCCCTGTTCCGTACAAGTCGGAGAAGTAACCTTTGTTGTTACTGTCGGAGTATGATTATCAATCTGAACGCCCCAAATTTCACAGTTATTCGTTCCGAGCGCCGCAAATGTCATAACCTCTTCTTTGCTTTCGCTTTCGTCATACTGCTTGCAGAAAACGCCGTTATACGTAACACCGTTAATTACAAAAGTCGCATAATACGTGCCTTCGGTTTCGCTCCACGTTCCCGAAACAGCAGTTTGAGATGTATTGGCATTTGTTAAAGAATAGCCGTATTCAACAATTCCGTAAATATTACCGTCGGCGGCAAGCTCTATAGTAGTTGTCGGCAAAACGATTGACGATAAATCAGCACCGCTTTCAAGCCGCTGAGTCATATTTGTACTGTTGACAAACTCATACGTTCCGACTATTTCAGAAGTATCGTAGCCGGTTTCGCTTACGGTTTCGCCCTCGTATTCATATGGGAGCATAACTGCCCAGCCGTCAGACGTTCTCAGCATTTGGTGAACACGAAGCTGATGCCCCCAACCGCTGTCTTCATAAAATCTTGTGTGATAAGCCTGGTACATTTTTCCGTCGTCGTCAACAAATGATGACGAATGACCGCCGCTTAAATATGCTGATGAACAGCTTGAAAAATAATAATTTCCGTCAAGCTTTACGCCTGTATTTGTTTGGTCGGTTGCAAGATTCCCCGCCTTGTCTTCATAAGGCCCGTCAGGATTTTTTGAACGGTATTCACGAATATTATAACCGCCGTCACCAGCAAGACCGCCGTATGTTAAATAGAAATAATAGTAATCGCTTTCAGCATCGTAAACGATAAACGGCCCTTCGCCCGTGCCCTCGTTGTCAGCACACGTTTTTGAAATTTGCTTTCCAAAATAAATATCATAGCCGTTGCTCGTATTTTCCGCCATATAGTCCCAGTCAATTAGTCCTGTCTCTTCCACAAGCGGAACAACGTAACAGCCACCACTGTATGAGCCGTAAACCATCCACATATTTCCGTCTTCATCAGTAAATGCAGTTGGGTCGATACAGTTTGGATATTCGCCGTAAGAACAATTGTATGTATAAGTACTTGTAAAATATCCGTCTGTTTTATTCTTTATGTAAGTATTGCAGTAATCCTCACCGAGAACCTCAACCATATTCGTATGAGTGTAATTATACTTTTTCTTATCAAGTTCCTTCGATACGTAGTTAGCGCTTGTAAAGCCACTGTAAATCATAGTGTCAACGAAAGTATAATCGCCGTCAATCGTGTCGCTTGTCGCAAGGAATATAACAGACTGAGTAGTTCCCCAAACACTGCAGCAAGCGTAAAGGCACCATTTGCCCATTGCTTCGTTATATATTACGTCAGCCGCCCAGCAGTTAGACTCCCAATCATCTTCGTCATAGCCCATAACTTCCTGATAAATATCAGTCCATTCAAGCGCTTTTGCACAATTTTCTTTCCAGCTGATTGAATTTGGCGAAAGATACGAATAAATATCGTCTGTCATAGTTGACGACGTGCTGTACCAGTCAATCAAATCATCGCTGTATGCGCTTGCGATATGAGAGCCGAAAACATAATATTTTCCGTCATCACCCTTGACAATAGACGGATCGTGAACCGAAACCCTTGCATTGTCATTGTTTGAATAAATATCGGCTGCATTTGCCGATGTGCTGAAATTAAATATTGTAAAAATCAAAATTAAGCTTAATGTCAATGAAAATATTTTTTTCATATAATTTCAGACCTTTCTCTATTAAAGCCGTTTTGATATATCGCAGCAAATTTTTCGCTACAATATAATATTATATAAT
>JAJBVC010000007.1:0-6075 GCA_020860025.1 Clostridiales bacterium
GAATATGAACAGGAAAATTATTTGCTTCGGAGAGTTGAAAATATAATCTGTAAGACCGAAAAGCAGATACATCATTGCGGATGTAAAAATGCAAAATACGAGAGTGAATTTTTTACCGTTATTTGTGTTTATTTCAAGCAACTTGCCGAATCCGCAGATTAAAACCGAGAACAAAATGACAAGTCCTACAACGCCGAGCTCCATCCACGTTTCAATAACAAAGTTGTGAGCGTGCGGTTTGTCAAGATTGTAATTTTCCAAAAGTATTTTACCCGTCTGCTCAATGCCGAAGCCGAGACCTATGAAAAAGGCTTTTGTATGGGTTAAAATATAATCAATTAAACTGCTCCAAATTTGAAAATGTGCGGCTGATGATTTTTTCGCTTCCTCTCCATTGCCTCTTGACGTAAATATTATACCATACCTTGTCAGAAGCGATGGAACTATAATAGTTATCGTAGGAACGAATATTTCGAGCAGCTCCTTCCAGTGCTGTTTAATCAAGATAATAAACATAAACAGCCAGCCGAAAATCGCAATAACACAGCCCGCTCTTGTCAGCGTAGCGCTTATACCGCCGCTGATAAGCATATTTGCTATAAAATAAAATATTTTATGCTTTTTGCCCTTTGTATTCAGGAAAAGGTAAATTGAAATAGGATATACAATCAGCATATACGTTGCGAGCAAATTCGGGTTAGAGAAAAATCCGCTTGCACGTGAATCCCACCAAAGCGTTGTATCTATGTCAAACGGCAGCCAGTTATATACCAACTTGTCAAGCGGTTTGTAAAACGGAGTGGTAAATACCATACTCTTTGCAATATAGCCGTATCTGTAAAGCGTATAACTGCATATCTGTAAAATCGCTACGATTCCGTTAATCGCACCGGAAATTACCATAATTGAAAGCAGACGGTCAATTCGTTTTCTCGTAGTTGCAAGATTGTTAATCATAACCTCAACAAGAAACATTCCCCACCAAAGCGCCGCAGTTGCAAAAGTGGAAAATTTAGTGTCCGACCAAAGAGTGCTTACAAGCGCAAGCGTCATAAACACAATCATCATTTTACCGAGAGTGCCGACCTTGGCTTTTTTATGCTCTCTTGTCCACTGCCTTTTAAAAACAATAAATCCAATGAAAAGTACAAACGGACTTACATATTCAGGCAGAATGGGAAAAAGAAATATTGTTGCCATAAGCCAGCACCAGCCGGGGTCTTGACGATGTATTTCTTTTAATTTCAGTAGCTTAGTTTTCATATACATCCTCGTTTAATAAAAGTCGCTGAATTTTATTTGCACATATTTATCTGATTTAATTTAAGTTGAATGCATAAGCACATCATACTACAAAATATAAATTATTTCAAGTATGTTAATTTTATTCGCAAAAAATCAGGCTCTAAGGTCAAATATTTACATCAATTTCACACTTTTTTTACAGTATTGGAGATAATTTTGTTGCAAACAACAATAAAGTATAGTATAATTTATTGGTATTACAATAGTTTAGTTATGTCAATGTCTGGCGACGTTGCAAATATTACGCTCAAGTCAATTAAAATATAGTTGTATTTGAATTAAGGTAATATCATTAGCACCTTGTAAAGCTGCAATGAGATGTTAATGCTTAATAAACTATTTGCGGTTTGAAAGGTTGGTCAATTTATGGACGATAAAGAAAAAGAATTATTGCCGGAGCAGGATGACGACATTAAAACAGAAATTGATGTTGATAATATTGACGTTGATGACGTTGACGACAATGCCGAGAATGTTGATTCTGATGCTGACGATTCGTTTAACCCCGACGACGGACTTGAAGAAAAAGATGGAGTTAAATACGAAACGAATGACAATTGGACTTTTGATGCTGAGGCACCAACGCTTAATGACGATTTTGTCATTGAAAATGAAAATCTAAAAATAGATTTAAGTGAGGATAAAAAAATGAAAAAAGAAGAAAATATTCAGCCGAAGTCTGAGCCGGATGTATATCCGCAGTCAAATTCAAACAGTGTTCAGATTTCAATTAACAAGTCAACGGTTCAGTTTACATTCCTTGCAATTTTCCTTGCGGCTGTAATCGCAGTTATGGTTGTTTTAGGTGTTAGGTATTATACTGTTCCTAACGGAAAAGAGGGCGACAAGATGAACCCTGCTTCCGTTGTTGCGACTATAGGCGACCAAAAGGTAAGTATCGGTATGTTCAATTACTATTATTCTTCAATAGTAAGCTATTATGAGCAATATGCGGCTTACGGTTATTTTGACCTTGATACGACTGCCGATTATTCAACGCAGTATACGACCGATGAGGACGGTAACAGTATTTCGTGGCAGGAATTTTTTGAAAATACGGCTCTTGACGAAGTAAGAAACGTTACGGCTTA
This sequence comes from Clostridiales bacterium, assembly GCA_020860025.1. Taxonomy (GTDB): domain Bacteria; phylum Bacillota; class Clostridia; order Oscillospirales; family Acutalibacteraceae; genus Eubacterium_R. The sequence goes on from JAJBVC010000007.1 coordinate 2,397, forward strand.
TTATGATGCTGCCGTAAAAAGCGGAGTAACTCTTACCGACGCTCAGCAGGAAACTATTGACACTCAAATGGAAAGCCTTGAAACATCGGCTTCCGAATCCGGTGTTTCACTTAATGAATATATTGAAACGAATTTCGGTCAGTATTGCAGTGAGGACACTCTCAGACTTATGCTTGAACAATATTATGTAAGTGCTAATTACAAAGGTATTGCAAATATTGAAACGGCACAGGGAATTACTGATGAGGATATAGATACTTATTTCAGTGAAAATTCATCTGATTTTTACAGTATCAGCTTTGATTATTTGGCTATTGAATATGACACAACATCAGACGATACGATGGCTGAATCTGAAGCAACAGCACAGGAATATATGGAAAAGATGACCGATTCCGATGCAATTAAGGAGCTTGCCGCCGAGGTTTACGCCGATTATATTGAAAGCGACGCAGCGTCTCTGATGGAAAGCGACTCAACTCTTTCGGAAGAAGATGCAATTGAGCAGGCAACCGAAAGCTACACGGAAAACATCACCGCTTCAATAACGGGAACAGACACTCCCTTTGATGATGAATTTAATACATGGCTTTTCAGCTCTGACACAGAAATAGGCTCAACCAATTATTATATTGACGAAAGCTCAGGATATATTTATATTGTATATAAGAGCGAAGAGGCAGTTCTTGACGAGGATGAAACATATACTGTAAGGCATATCTTAATTCAGCCCGAATCCGAAGATGAGGATGAGGATTCCGACGATACCACAACAAGCGACGATTCGGATTATACCGAAGAAGAGTGGGCTGCCGCAAAAGAAGAAGCCGAAAAGATTTATGAAGAATACACAAGCGGAGAGCAGACTGAAACCGCATTTGCCGCTCTTGCCGAAAAATACAGTGAAGATACCGCTTCAACATCTTCGGGTTCAAGCGATGTTTACGGCGGACTTTATGAGGGTACCGCACTTGACACGATGGTATCGGAGTTTGAGGACTGGTCTGTTGATGACAGCAGACAGTACGGCGATACAGAAATAATTCAAACAGATTACGGCTATCATATTATGTTCTTTATCAATGATTGCCCGTCATATGAATCAAGTATTATATCAGCAATTAAAGATGAAAAACTTGAGAGCATTGTTGAAAATACGGAATATAAAGTAAATCAAAATGTAATTGATAAAGCGGTTACGGCAACCGCCGAGGCTGATTCGGAAACGACAACAACCGACGAATAAGCCAAAATAAAGCAAATAACAGTGAATAAAAGTAAAATAATACTTGTAATCTTTTGCACAATAGTGTAAAATATCTGTTAGATTATTCACTATTTTAGTATAAAGGAAGATAAAATAATGGCAAAGAAAGAATTAAATGAGGATTTATTGGCAGGCGGAAGTTTAAGCTCTTCGGATGACAAGTCCGATAAAAAAGCTGACAAAGCCGCAAAAAAATCCGAAAAGGCTGCAAAAAAAGCAGAGAAAAAATCAGCAAAGGCTGCAAAGGTTCGTCAAAAGCTAGCCGAAAAAAGAGCTGCGATTAAAAAGCAGATTGACGTCTTAAAAGAACTCAAAGCTGACGAAACCGATGAAAAAAAGCTTGCGGATTTAGACAAGAAAATCAAAAAGCTTTCCGACAAGTATTCGGCAGTCGGCGCAAGCAACAACAATAAAGGTCTTGCTCCGAGAACAGCTAAGATTATAAAATCTGTTGTATGTATTGTTGTAGTAGTTGCACTTTTGTTCACATACGTTGCAACAGGTACGGTTCGTAAGGGCTTTATCGCATCGCTCAGTTTGCCTGCACAGACATTAACCGGTGTTACCGTTACAAACGGCGAACAGAAAGCTAAAATTAAGGTTTCAACGTATAATTACTATTTTGCAATGATGTACAATAATCTTCAAAGCACACAGGAAACGTATGAATCATACGGTCTTGATTTGGAGACTTATAATCTTGACGTTGATTTTGATAAATCGCTTTCAAAGCAGACAACGACAAATGACGACGGCGAGGAAGTAACATGGGCTGAATATCTTGAAGAGGAAGTAATCGAATCTATCAAGAGCACTTATACTTATTATCTTGAGGCTGTTGCCGCCAATGACGGTGAGGATCCCGAAATTACCGAGGACCAGCAGTCCGAGCTTGATGAAACACTTGATGAATACAGAGAAACAGCTCACGAATACGGCTATACTTTGAGCGGTTATCTCGTTGCCGCAATGGGTAAGGGCGTTACCGAAAGCGTATTCAGACAAGAGGCTACCCGTGCTTATATCGCTGAAAATTATGAGGAAGAATTAAGCGATGAGCTTGCAAGCGTAGAGTATACAGACGAGGATTATGAACAATACCTTGAAGAAAATGAGGAAGATTTAACAACTGTTGATATTCGTTTGTTCGAGTGCAGCAGTGAAGATGATGCAAAAGCATTTGCCGACAGTCTTAAATCAGACGGTTCAAACTTCTCCGACCTTTGCGTTGAGTATGCTTCAACCGATTTTGAACAAAAAGCATATGCCGACGACGGTTATTCAACGGAGCTTGGCGCAACAAAGACATTCTTGCAGAATAACGGTTATGCTATAGCGACAGCAGAAGAAACAGATGACGAAGACGAGGATGCGGAAGAAAGCTATCCGGGTCTTGACTGGCTCTTTAGCTCAGACAGAAAAGCGGGCGATATTAAGCAGTACAGCACGACTGTAGTTTACGTTCTTGACCCTGCTTCCGTAACCGACAGAAAGACTGTAAACGTTCGTCATATCCTTATCAGTCCTATTACAGATGAGGATGATGATACAGACCCGACAGAGGCAACAGACGAGCAGTGGACAACAGCGTATGAAACCGCAAAGGATATACTTGCTGAATTTAAGGACGGCGACCAAACAGAGGATAGCTTTGCTGAACTCGCTACAGAAAATTCAACAGATACAGGTTCTTCCGAGGACGGCGGACTCTACGAAAATGTAGTTACAAGCGAGATGGTTAATTCGTTTAATACATGGTGCTTCGAGGACGGAAGAGAAGCCGGCGATACCGCTATAATTCGTTCGGACTACGGTTATCATGTTATGTATTTCGTTGGCGAAAATGATATGACCGTTTGGGAGTATACCGCACAGCAGGCACTTGCTTCCGAAGACAGTACAACTACTATAGAAGAACTTGAGGAGTCATACGAGGCTAAGGTTAGCTGGTTTGGTTCACGCTACTTTGAAAAAGATGTAGATATTGACACCTGATGTTAAATTGATAGGGACTGCCTCACGTTTATGCGAGTCAGTCCCTTCTGTAATGCATTATTTTGAAAGGATTATTTATGACAAAAAAATCAGATGTTGAAAGGTTAATGGATGAAATTTCACGTCTTATGGCAGCGCTTGAAGATGCTAATTTTGAATGCCAGCGACTTGAAATAGTAAATTCAAATTTTGATTTTCAGATTAAATCTCTCAGTAGGGAATTAAGGCAAAATATCTCATTGCTTGAATCCCTTGAGGATGAAAATAAAGCTCTGAAAGAAAAACTGAAAAATGCAGGTATTGACTAATCAACTTGTTTTTTTATGTCGTTTAGTACCTTTTTTTCGATTCTTGATACATAGCTTCGGCTGATATTTAACCTCTGTGCAACCTCACGTTGCGTCAGGGGTTTTTTAT
>JAJBVC010000007.1:6085-17416 GCA_020860025.1 Clostridiales bacterium
GTTTTTTATTATTTAATCCGTATCTTAAAATAATTATTTCTTTTTCACGTTCATCTTCAAGGTTTTCTATAATTTTCGATACCTTTTCCCATCGTATTTTTGTTTCCAAATCGTCCGCAAGGTCGTCGGGATTGCTTATCGTATCCTCGATAGTCAGCGGATTTCCGTCTTTGTCAATTTCAAGCGTGTCGCCCAAATATACATCGCCTGACGATTTTTTACCCGCTCTGAAATGCATAAGAATTTCATTTTCAATGCACCTTGACGCATATGTGGCAAGCCTTGTGCCTTTTTCAACATTGAATGAATCAATCGCCTTAATTAACCCGATTGTTCCGATGCTTATTAAATCGTCCGTATCATTTGTTTTTGAATAATATTTTTTTACAATATGGCTTACAAGACGCAGATTACGCTCGATAAGTACGGCTCTTGCAGCTTTGTCGCCGTCTTTCATCCTTTTTAACATCTCAGCCTCTTCCTTTGGTGGCAGAGGCTTCGGAAAGCTTGACGTGTTTTGAATATGCAAAATAAAATAAATTATATTTGCACCGATTGCGGAAAGTAAAGCGCTAAACATTTTCATCACCTAAAAAATACTATTCTTTTTATTACTTTAATATGAATTATATTTTGAAAAGAAATCGTTATTCGTTTTTTTAACACTTTAAAGCCTAATGAGAAAACAGTCGGAATTAAGCGTTTTGGGAGGATTGCCGCTTTATTGGTAAGTTTATAGAACAAAAGTTTGTATTTGTTATACTTTACTCTTGAATTTGTAATTGTTTTATCTTATAATAGTGAGGAATGTGAAAAAATATCAAAACAAGAGTAAGGTATGCTGTATGGATAAATTTAAACTCGTAAGTAAATATAAGCCTACAGGCGACCAGCCACAGGCGATTGACGCACTTGTAAAGGGAGTTCTTGCCGGCGATAAGGAACAGACTCTTATGGGGGTTACAGGCTCGGGAAAAACATTTACAATGGCAAATATTATAGAAAAAATCAATCGTCCGACGCTTGTTCTTGCCCACAATAAAACTCTTGCTGCACAACTTTGCAGTGAGTTCAGAGAGTTTTTTCCCGAAAATGCGGTTGAATATTTTGTATCATATTACGACTATTATCAGCCGGAGGCTTACGTTCCTACAACCGATACTTATATAGAAAAAGATTCGGCTGTTAATGATGAAATTGACAAGCTTCGTCACTCTGCAACCGCCGCTCTTTTTGAAAGACGTGACGTTATAATAGTAGCGTCGGTTTCATGTATTTATTCTATCGGCGACCCTATTGATTATCAAAGTATGGTAGTGTCGCTTCGTACGGGAATGGAGTACGGCAGAGATGCGCTTATTGAAAAGCTTGTATCAATTCAGTATGAACGCAACGATATTAACTTTGTCCGTAACAAGTTTCGTGTCAGGGGAGATACGCTTGAAATATTTCCTGCGGGTTCGTCGGGAAACGCCGTAAGAGTTGAATTTTTCGGCGACGAAATTGACCGTATATGCGAAATTCAGCCGCTTACAGGTAAGGTTGAAGGAATTCTATCGCACGTTTGTATTTATCCCGCTTCGCACTACGTTGTCGGCGCTGAAAAGATGAACGCAGCCATTGATAAAATTTACAATGAAATGGTTGAGCGTGTTGCATATTTTGAAGAAAAAGGCAAGCTTCTTGAAGCACAGAGAATTAAAGAAAGAACTATGAATGATATAGAGATGCTTCGTGAAACGGGATTTTGCAAGGGTATTGAAAATTATTCTGCCGTTATGAGCGGTAGAAAGCCCGGTGAAGCGCCGTTTACTCTGATTGACTATATGCCCGATGATTTTCTTCTTTTCTGCGATGAAAGCCATGTAATGCTGCCACAGGTTCGTGGTATGTACGGCGGTGACCGTTCAAGAAAAGAGAGCCTTGTCGAATACGGATTTCGTCTGCCGAGCGCTCTTGATAACAGACCGCTTCGCTTTGATGAATTTTATAAAAAAACAAATCAGGTTATTTTTACATCAGCTACACCGGGTGAGTTTGAAAGGGAACGCAGTACGCAGATTGTCGAGCAGGTTATTCGGCCGACAGGACTTCTTGACCCGATTGTAACCGTAAAGCCGACAGATGACCAGATGGATGATTTACTGTCGGAAATCAATATTCGTGCCGAAAAAAGAGAACGTGTTCTCGTTACTACGCTTACCAAAGCTATGGCTGAGGATTTGACAAAATATCTTGAGGACTTCGGCGTTAAGGTGCGTTATATGCACCATGATATAGATACTATCGAGCGTATGGAAATAATACGTGATTTAAGACTCGGCGAATTTGACGTTCTTGTCGGAATTAACCTTTTAAGAGAGGGTCTTGATATTCCCGAGGTTTCGCTTGTTGCGATTCTTGATGCTGATAAAGAGGGATTTCTCCGTTCTGAAACGTCGCTTGTTCAGACTATCGGACGTGCCGCACGTAACGAAAACGGTCAGGTTATAATGTATGCCGACAGCGTTACTCCGTCAATGGAAAGAGCGATTACCGAAACTCTGCGACGTCGAGAGATACAGAAAAAATATAACGAGGAACACGGCATAGTTCCGAAAACAATACAAAAAGACGTTCATCAAATTATCGAAATAACTTCTAAAGAAAAACTTGAGGGCAAGAAAAAGCACCTTACAAAGAAAGAGCGTATGCTCTTAATTCAGCAATTAACAAAGGAAATGAAAGAGGCGGCACGTATGCTTGAATTTGAGCATGCTGCATTTTTGCGTGACCAAATTGCCGAACTCGAAAACAAGTAATTTATGAGTAATATTTTGAATGATAAAAAATTTTGGAAAACAGCGGTTAAATTAAGTATACCTGTTGCGCTGCAAAATCTTCTTACAAGTTCATTTACACTTGCCGACACTCTTCTTGTAAGCAGTTTGGGTACGGCTACATTGTCGTCTGTCGGAATGATAGGGCAGTGGAGCTGGCTTATGAATATGATTTTGGTAGGCTTTTGCTCGGCGACAACAGTTTTTATATCTCAGTATTGGGGCGTAAACGATACGAAAAAAATACGTCACGTCGGCGGAATTTCAATATTATTTGCACTTATTGTTTCTGTATTGTTTACAGTCGTGAGCTTGTCGTTTCCGAAAGCTGTTATACATATGTTCAATTCCGACAGCGAGGTTATTGAAATCGGCTCAAAGTATCTTTTTGTTGTCGCATTTTCGTATATTCCCGTTGCGCTGACAAATATTTTAGCCGCAATTTTAAGAGCCGTTGAAAATGTTAAGCTTCCTATGTATGTCTCACTTTTTACAACCGTCTTGAATATTTTTCTTGATTATTGTATGATTTTCGGCAAGTGCGGTTTTTCAAAAATGGGCGTTAAAGGTGCAGCTCTTGCAACGACGGTTTCCGCTTGGCTTGGAATTGTATTGATTATTTTAATTTCGATTGTTCAAAAAAACATTTTGGTTACGCAGTCGAAGGAGTATTTTAAATATACAAAAAAAAGAGATAAGTGTTTATACACACAAGGCAGCTCCCGTTGTGCTTAATGAAAGTATGTGGGGCGCCGGAACTTTTGTATATAATATAGTTTTCGGCAATATGGGGTATGAATATTTTTCGGCGCTTACAATCGTTCGCAGCTTTGAAAATATTGCTTTCGTCATATTTATAGGAATATGCAGCGCAGCGTCGGTAATGATAGGAAAATCAATCGGCAGCGGTGATATAAAACGAGGTTTGACCGACTCGAAAAGATTTATGATTATCGTTCCTGTTTTTGCAGTAATAATCGCTTTGCTGATATTTATTTCCCGCACGGAGCTTGTCAGCATATTTAATATGGGAAATAATATAAGCTCGACCGCTCTTGAGTGCGCATTTAACCTTATGGTGATATATGCTGTGGATTTTCCCTTTCGTATGCTGCCGTACCTCGAAATCGTATCGGTTTTTCGTTCGGGCGGAGATACTGTAACAGGCGCAAAATACGAACTGTTTTGTCTTTGGGTGCTTTCGGTTCCGGCAACGGTTATAGCCGTTTATGTTTTTAAAGTGCCTTTTATTACGGCATATGCGATAATGTATATATTTGAGGATATTCCGAAAAATATTTTCTGCCTGAAATTTTATTTGTCGGGCAAATGGATAAAGCCTGTCACAAAGCAGGGGACAGACGGACTTAAAAAATATCTGAGCGGTAAAGCGGGTGGTAATAATGAATAAAAATATAATAATTAAAGGCGCAAGAGAGCATAATCTTAAAAATATAGATATTGAAATTCCGAGAGATAAATTAGTCGTTTTTACAGGTCTTTCGGGTTCGGGTAAATCAAGTCTTGCTTTTGATACTATTTATGCCGAGGGTCAGCGCAGGTATGTGGAATCTCTTTCATCTTATGCACGTCAGTTTTTGGGCCAGATGGAAAAGCCCGATGTTGATTATATTGACGGACTTTCGCCGGCAATTTCAATCGACCAAAAAACCACAAGCAGAAATCCACGTTCAACGGTCGGTACCGTTACAGAAATATATGACTATCTGCGACTGCTTTACGCAAGAATAGGTACGCCTCACTGTACAAAATGCGGCAGAGAAATTACGCAGCAGACTGTTGACCAAATTGTTGACGTTCTGCTGGAACTTGACGAAAAAACTAAAATTCAGGTTATGGCGCCTATCGTTCGGGGACGCAAGGGCGAATATGTCAAGGAGCTTGATAATATCCGCAAATCAGGCTTCGTTCGTGTAAGAATTGACGGCTCGGTTTACGATTTGTCGGAAGAAATAAAGCTTGATAAAAATAAAAAGCATAATATCGAGGTTATAGTTGACCGTCTTGTAATTAAGCCTGAAATAAAATCACGATTGACCGATTCTATAGAAACCGCAACACGTCTTGCCGACGGTACTGTTTTAATCGACATTGCAGGAGAGCGTGAGGAGCTTTTTTCGCTTAATTATGCCTGCCCCGAGCATGGCGCCGTTATTGAAGAAATGACACCGAGAATGTTCTCTTTCAATAATCCGTTCGGTGCGTGTAAAACGTGTAACGGCCTCGGTTCTTATAAAGAAATTGACCCTGAGCTTATAATTCCGAATAAAAAGCTTTCCATAAATCAGGGAGCTGTTAAAGCATCGGGCTGGAATATAAACGACGGCACGATTGCAAAAATGTATTACGAGGGCATTGCAAAGGAATACGGCTTTTCTCTTGATATTCCCGTAGAGATGATTCCGAAAGAGGGTCTTCATGCGCTTCTTTACGGCACCAACGGCAGAAAAATTACAATGAAACGAGTTACGTCGTACGGCACAGGCACTTATAAAAATGACTTTGAGGGAATCATATCAAACCTTAAAAGACGTTATGACGAAACTACCTCTGACTGGGCAAGAGCCGATATTGAAAGCACTATGACGACCTGCGTTTGCCCCGATTGCCACGGTTCACGTCTTACGCCCGAAATTATGAGCGTAACCATAGGCGGACTTAATATTTATGAGTTTTGTTCTCTGCCTATCGGCGAGGAGCTTGAGTTTATAAGCAATCTTGAGCTTACAAAGCGTCAGCATCTTATCGGCGACCTTGTAATAAACGAAATTAAACAGCGTCTGCAATTTTTAAATTCGGTTGGACTTGACTACCTGTCGCTTTCACGTGAAGCCACCACATTATCGGGTGGTGAAGCGCAGCGTATTCGTCTTGCAACGCAGATAGGCTCTTCTCTTATGGGTGTTCTTTATATTCTTGACGAGCCTTCAATCGGACTTCATCAAAGAGATAATGACAAATTGCTCGGTACTTTGAAGCATTTGCGTGATTTAGGCAATACACTGATTGTTGTTGAGCATGATGAGGACACAATGAGAAATGCCGATTTTATTGTCGATATAGGCCCCGGTGCGGGAGTCAACGGCGGTGAGCTTATAGCAAGCGGAACTGTCGATGATATAATTAACTGCGAGAGGTCAATTACAGGTCAGTATCTCAGCGGTAAGCGCTCTATTCCGGTTCCGACTCAAAGGCGAGACGGCAACGGCAAAAAAATAACTGTCCACGGCGCAAGAGAAAATAATCTTAAAAATATTGACGTTGAATTTCCGCTCGGAAAGTTTATAGCCGTAACAGGTGTATCGGGTTCGGGAAAGTCGAGTCTTGTCAATGAAATTCTTTACAGGTACCTTGCAAACACTTTAAACGGTGCAAAAAAACGTCAGGGCAATTTTGACAAAATCACAGGTGCCGACAATTTAGATAAAGTAATAAATATAGACCAGTCGCCGATTGGCAGAACTCCACGCTCAAATCCTGCGACATATACGGGCGTATTTAACGACATTCGTGACCTTTATGCACAAACTCCCGATGCAAAGCAAAGAGGTTATAAGTCAAACAGGTTTTCGTTTAATGTCAAAGGCGGCCGCTGTGAGGCTTGTCAGGGTGACGGTATCGTTAAAATTGAAATGCACTTTCTTGCCGATGTTTATGTTCCGTGCGACGTTTGCGGCGGAAAAAGATATAACAGCGAAACGCTTGAGGTTAAATTTAAAGGCAAGTCAATTTATGATGTTCTCGAAATGACTGTTGATGAGGGCGTTGAGTTTTTCTCACAGCAGCCTAAGATTTACAGAAAGCTGAAAACACTTTCGGACGTCGGACTCGGATATATAAAAATCGGTCAAAGCGCCACAACGCTTTCGGGCGGCGAGGCTCAGCGTGTCAAGCTTGCGACGGAGCTTTCACGGCGAAGCACAGGCAAGACAATTTATATTCTTGACGAGCCTACAACAGGTCTTCATACAGCCGATGTTCATAAGCTTGTCGATGTTTTGAATATGCTTGTCGATATGGGCAATACTGTCGTTATTATTGAACATAATCTCGATATAATCAAGACTGCCGATTACATTATAGATTTAGGCCCCGAGGGCGGAAAAGGCGGCGGAACGGTCGTTGCAACGGGAACTCCGGAAGAAGTTGCAAAATGCAAAAAATCATACACAGGGCAGTATTTAAAAAAAGTATTTGAGTAAATAATGAATATTTATAGCCTTTTTTGACTATTAATTACTATTAAATGGCTATATTTTATGAATTATTTGTTAATACTCTTGACAAATGGAAAAATATTGCTACAATAATACTTGTTAGCACTCGAAAGGCGAGAGTGCTAATCAGAAAATTTGAGAGGTGACTATTATGACTATTAAACCACTTGCCGATAAAGTATTGTTAAAATCATTAGAGGCAGAGGAAACAACAAAGAGCGGCTTGATTCTTGCGGCTTCAGCCCAGGAAAAGCCTGAAATGAGCGAGGTTGTCGCTGTCGGTCCCGGCACAGACAAAAACCCAATGACCGTTGCTGTAGGCAACAAGGTTATTATCGGAAAATATACCGGAACAGATGTTAAGCTTGACGGTGTTGAATACACAATAATTTCCGTCAAGGACATCTTGGCAATAGTAGAATAATTAAGGAGGACTGAATATTATGGCTAAGGATATTATTTACGGCGAGGATGCCCGTAAAGCACTTCAGGCAGGTATTGATAAGCTTGCCAACACAGTAAAAATCACACTTGGACCTAAAGGACGTAACGTAGTTCTTGACAAAAAATACGGTTCACCGCTTATCACAAACGACGGCGTTACAATCGCAAAGGAAATCGAGCTTGAGGATTCATTTGAAAATATGGGCGCTCAGCTTGTAAAAGAGGTTTCATCAAAGACTAACGATGACGCAGGCGACGGAACAACAACAGCAACGCTTCTTGCTCAGGCTCTCGTTCGTGAGGGAATGAAAAATGTTGCGGCGGGTGCAAATCCAATGGCTGTTAAAAACGGCATTAAGGCTGCCGTAGACGCTACAGTAGACGCTGTAAAGGCTAATTCACAGCAGGTTAAGGGCAGTGATGATATTGCACGTGTTGCTACTGTTTCCGCTTCTGATGAGACTGTAGGCGCTCTTATCGCCGACGCTATGGAAAAGGTTTCCGCTGACGGAGTTATTACAGTCGAGGAATCAAAGACTGCCGATACCGTATGCGAGGTTGTTGAGGGTATGCAGTTTGACCGTGGCTATATTTCACCTTATATGGTAACCGATACAGATAAGATGGAAGCCGTTATTGACGATGCAATGCTTCTTATTACAGATAAAAAAATAAGCAGTGTTCAGGATATTCTTCCTCTTCTCGAATCTGTTCTTAAATCAGGTCAGAAGCTTGTAATCATCGCAGAAGATGTTGAGGGCGAAGCACTTCAGACAATTCTTCTTAATAAACTCAGAGGAACATTTACCTGCGTTTGCGTTAAAGCTCCGGGCTTTGGCGACAGAAGAAAAGATATGCTTCAGGATATTGCTGTTCTTACAGGCGGTCAGGTTATTACATCGGACATCGGACTTGAGCTTAAAGACGCTACAATGGCAATGCTCGGTAAGGCTCGTCAGGTAAAGGTTACTAAGGAAAATACAATTATCGTTGACGGTGCAGGCGACAGTGCTGAAATTAAAAACCGTGTTTCACAGATTAGAACAGCCATTGACGCTACTACATCTGATTTTGATAAAGAAAAGCTTCAGGAACGTCTTGCTAAGATGGCAGGCGGTGTCGCTGTAATTAAAGTCGGCGCAGCTACAGAGACGGAAATGAAAGAAAAGAAACTTCGTATTGAGGATGCTCTTGCTGCCACAAAGGCTGCTGTTGAAGAGGGTATCGTTGCAGGCGGCGGTGTTGCTCTTATCAATGCAATTCCGGCTGTTGAGGCTTTGCTTAATACGGATGATTCCGACTTTAAGACCGGTGTTTCAATCGTTCTTAAAACTCTTGAGGAGCCTGTTCGTCAGATTGCCGAAAATGCAGGACTTGAAGGCTCTGTAATCGTTGATAAAATCAAGAGCTCCGGCACAGTAGGCTACGGACTTAACTTCGCAACAAATGAATATTGCGATATGATAAGCGCAGGTATCGTTGACCCTGCAAAGGTAACACGTTCCGCTATCCAGAACGCAGCTTCGGTTGCAGGTATGGTTCTTACTACAGAATCGCTCGTTACCGATATTAAAGACCCACAGGCTGATGCAGCTCAGGCGGCAGCGCTTGCAGCATCACAGGGCGGCGGAATGTACTAATCTGCCACTTATAAAATTTAAAGGTTGTTTGAATCTTCATCTTTTGAAGTTCGGGCAGCCTTTTTTCTTTGTCTTTGCCTCGCCGAACTTTATGACGAAGTTGCAAGATGTTTTATATACTCATATTCTTTACTTTACTTAAAATTTATTGTAAAATAAAGATAAAGCAAGTGCTTTTGAAATAATTTTTTTATTTATTTTTTGCACCGGTATAAAAACACGAAAGGCGGAAATATTATGACACTACAGGAAATTATAGACGAGAGTAAAAGCATTGTCTTTTTCGGCGGAGCCGGAGTTTCTACCGAAAGCGGAATACCTGATTTTCGTTCGGTTGACGGACTTTATAATCAAAAATACGATTATCCGCCGGAGGAAATTTTATCTCATACGTTTTTCTGCAATAATACCGAGGAATTTTACAGATTTTACAGAGATAAAATGCTTTGCAAAAATGCTGAGCCCAATATGGCACACCTTAAACTTGCGGAGCTTGAAAAGGCGGGAAAGCTGACGTGTGTCGTTACTCAAAATATAGACGGTCTGCACCAAAAAGCCGGAAGTAAAAATGTTTACGAACTTCACGGCTCAACGCTTAGAAATTACTGTACAAAGTGTAAAAAATTCTTTTCAGCCGACTATATAATGAATTCACAGGGCGTGCCTTACTGCGACAGCTGCGGCGGACTTATTAAGCCCGATGTTGTGCTTTATGAGGAAGGTCTTGATAATATAACCGTAAACGGCGCTGTTGACGCTATATCAAAAGCCGATTGCCTTATCGTTGCCGGTACAAGTCTGACCGTTTATCCCGCAGCAGGATTTATAAGATATTTCAACGGCAAATATTTTGTCCTTATCAATAAAACACCGACTCCTATGGATAAAAACGCCGATTTGGTTATATACGACAAAATAGGCGAAGTCCTGTCTAAAATTGATGTAAAACAATATAAATAGTGGACATTTTCAGAATTGTGCCGTATAATAATTAACTCGTAAACAGAACCACTTATAAACAGAGCCGGAGGAGAGTTAAATGTTACTTGCATTTGTTTTTATCGGAATATTATGCCTTTACAAAATAAGATTTTCATTTTTGGAAAAAGAAAAAATTGGCATATACAGTGATTATATGTCACTTGAAAAAACGACCGCAATCAAAGGAATATTTATTCTGATTGTATTTTTCAGTCATATATTAGGCTATATTGAATTGAGCGATTCGCTTCTTAATACGACCTACAACACTATAAACGGTCTTATCGGTCAGTCTATGGTGTCTATGTTTATGCTTTATTCGGGTTATGGAATATTGCTGTCTATAGATAAAAAGGGTTCAAGTTATGTTAAAAGCATACCGACAAAGAGATTTCTAAAAGTATTGCTTCATTTTGATATTGCCGTTATTATATATGCCGTTGTTCAGCTTATACTCGGTAATACATACAGTATAGGCGAAGTGCTGTTGGCATTTACAGGATGGGAATCTGTCGGAAATTCTAACTGGTATATGTTTGCAATTCTTGTTCTTTATATTCTCACTTATATTTCGTTTATATTCTTAAAAAACAACAAAAATTCAAAATATATAGGTACGGCAATTACAATAATTTTGACAGTAGTATTTATAATCATTATGAATAAATATAAAGATGTATGGTGGTATGATACTCTTTTATGTTATCCTCTCGGAATGGTATATTATCTTGTTAAAGACAAAGTGGATGAAATTTTATCTAAATATAAAATGCTTTACTGGATTATGTTGATTTTAGCGTTGGTTTGTACGGCTGTATTCCAAAAACTCAGCAATATTAACTACAGCTTATTTATTATTTTTAAACATATTTTCTTCGCTCTTTCAGTAGTTCTTATTACGATGAAATTCAGCATAAATAATAAAATCCTCAACTTTTTCGGTAAGCATCTTTTCTCAATTTTCATTTTGCAAAGACTCCCTATGACTATTTTTGGACATTTTGGTCTTAACGAATATCCGATTTTATTTGTGTCGATTTGTTTTGTGGCAACAATCGTTATCGCAATACCGTTTGATTTATTGATGAATAAGCTTGACGGCGTACTTTTTAAAACAAAAAAGCAAATTAAATCACAAGCGTAAATAAATAAAAAACACATATAAAAACCTGCTGAAAACTCAAAAATTCAGTAGGTTTTTTCTTATAC
>JAJBVC010000030.1 GCA_020860025.1 Clostridiales bacterium
TTTATTTTAATACGTACATTATTTTAATATGTACATTACTTAAGAAATCTAACTAAAAGAGAGATATATATTTTAGTACTTTGTTATTTAGTACTTTATTATTTAGTACTTTGTTATTTAGTTATTTATATAGGCATAGGTTTTCCGGGTCTGGTTTAACCAGCGGTGGTTTAACCAGGGGTGGTTTTTAAGGGTCTGGTTTTTCTATAGACTGACCACAGCATTACAGTATGCTGTGGCATTTTTTATAATTGACTTAAGTCATATGGCGTCTTTTGATATACGAAGTAATTTAGCCAGTTAGAAAATATCAGGCTTGCACTGCTTTTCCAGTTCATAACAGGAACAGCCTTTTCATCATTATTCGGAAAATAGTTATACGGAATATCAATATCAAGTCCTTTGGCTTTATCTCTAAAATATTCCTTAGCAAGCGTGTCTCTGTCGTATTCGCTGTGTCCTGTAACGAAAAACTGCCTGCAATCCATATCCGAAACTATATGAACGCCCGCAATTTCACTGTACGAAATTATTTGCAGAGCTTTTACCTGTGCAATATCCTGCCGTCTTACCTCTGTATGACGTGAATGCGGAACGTAATAAACATCGTCAAGTCCTCTCATAAGCGGATGAGTAATATCAAGGCTTCTGTGAGGGAAAATGCCAAACAGCTTTTTTTCAAGCGGATATTTATTTATCCCGTAATGATAATATAATCCCGCCTGCGCTCCCCAGCAGATATGAAATGTGCTGTAAACATTCGTCTTGCTCCACTCCATAATAGAGCAAAGCTCATCCCAGTAATCAACCTCTTCAAAGGGCAAATGCTCAACAGGTGCGCCTGTAATTATCATTCCGTCATATCTGTTATACTTAATTTCATCAATGGTATTGTAAAATTTATCCATATGATTTTTGGAAACATTTTTTGAAATATGACTTTTTACCTGCAAAAATGTAATGTCAATCTGTAAGGGTGAGTTGCTAAGTAATCTTAAAAGCTGTGTTTCTGTTTCAAGCTTAGTCGGCATCAGATTAAGAATAACAATTTTAAGGGGTCTGATGTCCTGCATATCAGCTCTCTGATTGCTCATAACAAATATATTCTCGATTTCAAGACTTTGCTTTGCCGGTAGTTCGTTGTCAATTCTGATTGGCACGGTATCAGCCCCTTTCGTTATTTGCTAAAATGATATAGCCTCTAAACGGTATTAGATAATTATATCAAATAAAAGTACCATTTGCAAGTGAATTCTTTACCACGCATAAATCACCATTTTTAAAACCGTTATACCAAATATCTAACACCATTCAATAATGATGTTTATAAAAGAAAAAGACTACTACAAAATGTAACAGCCTTTATCAGTACATATATTTAAAATTTTGACTTATAAAATTTAAGCTCATCTTCTGTTACATATGCACTGAGTGCGCCGACTTTAGTAACAGCCTTACCGCCTGTTATATTGCCATATTCAATACAGTCTTTGAGCGAACAGTCATAAAACAAACCATAAATAAATCCTGCAAGAAAAGCGTCGCCGGCACCTGTTGAATCAACATTTTTAAATTCATCAACACTCTTGCAAAAAAAATAATCGTCGCCGTCAATGCCTATACATCCGTCTGCGTCAACCTTAACAACTACCTTGTCAAAATATTTTTTAAGTTTGTTTGCGGCGTCCTTTTCGTTGCTTTCGCCTGTGATCTTGAGCGCTTCCTTGCGATTCGGCGTGTAGTAGTCGGCTACGGACAGATATTCGTCATATTTTTCAAAGCTCATATTATCGTCCCAGCCTGTATCAAGCACGAGTATAGTACCTTCCGACTTTAATTTTTGATAAACAGGCAGGAATCCGCCGAGCTGCATAATGCAAATTTTTGCGTCTTTTGCAATATTATAAAATGTATCAAGCGCATTATCGTCAGGATTTATTGAACCCTTTCCGTATGTGATAAACGACCTGTCATTCGGCAAAATTATTGCCGAGGTAATGTTGAGCGGAATATTGTTGCCACTATAAAGATTAGTAGGCGATACACCGTTTTCAACATATTTTTCCTTTGCAAAGGATGAAAAAATATCCTCACCAAGTTCTGTTGCAATCTTAGTTTCAATACCAAGCCTGCCGAGATTTATAAGAGTTGCGGGAACACCGCCGCCGAGCTGAAGTGAAAAGTCACGGCTGTAAAGTTCCTCTCCAACGTCGGGAATTCTCTCCATTCCCTGATAAAGCAGGTCAACATTTGTTGCGCCGGCTCCAACAATAAATGACATATTTGCCTCCTCGGTCGATTTTGCAATTTTTAGTAAAAACTCATTTTGATTATATTATATTAGGTAAAAAAAGTAAATAGATTTATTATAGATTTTTGTATTGACTTAACTGTACAAAATATATTATAATAACTAAAATGAAAGGAATGTGGTTTATGTCTTTACTGATTAAAAACGCACTTGTCTATAAGGGCAATATATTTGAAAAATCAGATGTACTTATTAAAGACGGTTTAATCCATAGCCTTGGTATTTCTATTTCTGCTTGTAATATTGACCGTGTTGTTGACGCAATGGGAAAGTATTTTTTAATTCCGGGTTTCGTAGATGTTCATACTCATCTGCGTGAGCCCGGTTTTTCTTATAAGGAGACGATTCGCTCCGGCTCAATGGCGGCTGCCAAGGCAGGATATACGGCAATTTGCACTATGCCTAATCTAAATCCTTCGCCCGACAGCGTGGAGCATTTGAAGGCTCAAACCGATATTATCGAGCGTGACGCTGTTATTGACGTTCTTCCTTTCGGCACAATTACTAAGGGCAGAAAGGGCGACGGCGAAGTCGTTGATTTTGCATCTTTTGGCGATAAGGTCGTAGGCTTTTCCGACGACGGGACAGGCGTTCAGTCGGATTCACTTATGGAGCAGGCTATGACGCAGTGCGCAGAGCTTGGCAAAATTATTTCGGCTCACTGTGAGGTAAACGAGCTTTTAAACAGCGGTTATATTCACGACGGAGTTTACTGCAAAGAGCATAATCACAAAGGAATTTGTTCCGAATCCGAATGGAAGCAAATTGAACGTGACTGCATTCTTGCAAAAAAAACAGGATGCCGTTACCACGTTTGCCATATTTCAACTAAAGAGAGCGTCGATATAATTCGCAAAGCAAAGGCGAGCGGCGTCAATGTAACTTGCGAAACGGGACCACATTATTTAACAATGTGCGATGAGGATTTGCAGGAGGACGGACGTTTTAAAATGAATCCGCCGCTTCGTTCACGAGAGGATATGCAGGCACTTATCGACGGTGTTCTTGACGGCACGGTCGATGTAATAGCTACAGACCACGCACCTCATTCAAAAGAGGAAAAAAGCAAAGGACTCGCTCATTCCGCTATGGGAGTTGTCGGTCTTGAAACGGCGTTCGCTGTGCTTAATACAAAGCTTGTTAAAACAGGCATTATAACGCTTGAAAAACTTATTGATATGATGTCTGTTAAGCCGAGAGAAATTTTTTCCATACCGGGCGGCGAAATTAAAGAAGGTGCACCTGCTGATTTGGCGCTACTTGATATTGACCGTGAATGGTGTGTAAATCCTGATGAATTTGTAACAATGGGCAGAGCAACGCCGTTTGAGGGCTGGAAAGTTCAGGGCGTTAATCTTATGACTGTTAAGAGAGGAGCAATAGTATATGAAACCATATAATAAAAAAATTGTGCTGGAAAACGGCAAGGAGTTTTACGGCTACGGCTTCGGCGCAGATAAAGAAGCTGTCAACGAAATAGTTTTTAATACCTCAATGGTCGGCTATCAGGAAATTATATCCGACCCGAGTTATACCGACCAGATGGTCTGTATGACCTATCCGCTTATCGGCAACTACGGCGTTACCGATGAGGATTACGAAACAAAGGTTCCGACCATGGGCGGTCTTATTGTCAGGGAATATAACGATTTACCGTCAAATTTCAGATATACAAAAACATTGTCGGAAGTGCTTGATGAATATGATATTCCCGGTATCAGCGGTGTTGATACAAGAATGATAACACGTATAATTCGTGACGAAGGCTCACAAAAGGTTATTATTTGCAGTGCCGACGTGCCTTATGAAGAAGCGCTTAAAAGGGTTAGAGAGTACGTTATCCCGACCGATATGGTGTCACGTGTTAGCTGTAAAAAACGCTGGTACTCAAGAACGCCGAACCATAAGTATGATGTAGTCGCTATCGACTGCGGAATTAAGCATAACATCATTCGTAAGCTTAATGAAAAAAGCTGTAACGTAACTGTTGTGCCTTATAATACGACCGCTGATGAAATCCTTAAAATGAAGCCCGACGGACTTTTTCTTTCAAATGGCCCGGGAAACCCTGAGGATGTTCAGCCTGTAATCAATGTTGTGCGTGAACTTAAGGGACAGCTGCCGATATTCGGAATTTGTCTTGGACATCAGATGATTTCTCTTGCGCTCGGCGCAAAGACGTTTAAAATGAAATTCGGTCATCGTGGTGGTAATCATCCTGTAAAGAATTTGGCAAACGGAAAAATTGAAATAACATCTCAGAATCATTCATATGCCGTTGACATTAATTCACTTGAAAATACAGAGCTTACTCTTACGCACAAAAATTTACTTGACGATACCGCTGAAGGAGTTAAGTCGGAGAAAAATAAGTTGTTCTCCGTTCAGTATCATCCTGAAAGTGCACCCGGTCCGCAGGACAGTGCATACCTTTTTGATATGTTCATTGATTTAATGGAAAAGGAGGCTGAATAAAGATGCCGAAAAGAACTGATATTCACAAAATACTCGTTATCGGCTCTGGCCCTATTGTAATAGGTCAGGCGGCTGAATTTGACTATTCGGGTACTCAGGCGTGCCTTGCTCTTCGTGAGGAGGGATACGAGGTCGTTCTTATCAACTCGAATCCCGCAACTATTATGACCGATACGGATATTGCCGATAAGGTTTATATGGAGCCTCTTAATCTTGAATATGTTGCACGTATTATTCGCCACGAAAGACCCGATGCTATACTGCCGTCACTCGGCGGTCAGACAGGACTTAATCTTGCGGTTCAGCTTGCTAAAAAAGGCGTTTTGCAAGAGTGTGACGTTGAAATTTTAGGTACAAAGTTTGAAGCTATTGAAAGAGCTGAGGACAGGGAACTTTTCAAAGAGCTTTGCGAAAGCCTCGGAGAGCCCGTTTTACCGTCGGAAATTGCCGAAAGTATGGAGGAAGGACTTGCGGCAGCCGAGCGTATTGGATACCCTGTAGTTCTTCGTCCCGCATTTACTCTCGGCGGTACAGGCGGCGGTTTTGCCGATGATGAAGAAGAGTTCAGACTGATGATGAAAAATGCTCTTGCTGTTTCACCTGTTCATCAGGTACTTGTTGAAAAGAGTATTAAGGGATATAAAGAAATTGAATATGAAGTAATGCGTGATGCGAACGATACTGCTATCACCATTTGTAATATGGAAAATATTGACCCCGTGGGAATTCATACAGGCGATTCGGTCGTTGTAGCACCGTCGCAGACTCTTACGAATAAAGAATATCATATGCTTCGTGATTCCGCTCTTCGTATTATCAGAGAGCTGAAAATCGAGGGCGGCTGCAATGTTCAGTTTGCTCTTGATCCGTATTCATTTCAGTATTATCTGATAGAGGTTAATCCGAGAGTGTCACGTTCATCCGCTCTTGCTTCAAAAGCGTCGGGCTATCCTATTGCAAGAGTGTCGGCAAAAATATCTGTCGGTATGAATCTTGATGAAATACCGATTGCAAATACTCCCGCTTCATTTGAGCCGACTCTTGATTATGTTGTTACTAAGATTGCACGTTTCCCGTTTGATAAATTTACCGATGCAAACAACACGCTTAATACGCAGATGAAAGCGACAGGCGAGGTTATGGCAATCGGCAGAACTATGGAGGAAAGTCTGCTTAAAGCCGTTCGTTCGCTTGAAATTGGAGTCTGCCATTTGTACAGCAAAAAGTTTGACAGCTACACGGAAGACGAGCTTCTTTCGTATATCAAAAACGGTACTGACGACAGACTTTTTGCAATTGCACAGCTTATAAGGCTTAACTGCGACTTAAATCTCATATATAATGCAACAAAAATTGATATGTTCTTCCTTGAAAAAATTAAGAATATAGTTGAGTTTGAAAAACCGCTTGCTGAAAATGTAGGCGATATCGAAACGCTTAAAGACGCTAAAAAAATGGGCGTGTCAGATAAGTTTATAGGTCAGGTTTGGAGAATGAGCGAAGCTCAAATTTTCAATCTTCGTAAAGATAATAACATTTTCCCTGTTTACAAGATGATTGATACGTGCGCTTCCGAATTTGATTCCTACGTGCCATATTTCTATTCAACGTATGAACAGGAAAACGAGTCGATAGTTTCTGATAAGAAAAAAATTATCGTTCTCGGTTCGGGCCCTATACGTATAGGTCAGGGCGTTGAATTTGACTATTCAACCGTTCACGCAATATGGTCAATACGTGACGCAGGTTATGAGGCAATAATAATAAATAATAACCCGGAAACCGTGTCTACTGATTATACAACGTCGGATAAGCTTTATTTTGAACCACTGACTGTTGAGGATGTTATGAATGTAATAACTCTTGAAAATCCTCTTGGCATAGTCGTATCGCTCGGCGGTCAGACGGCAATAAACCTTGCGCCGCCGCTTGATGCACTCGGTGTTCCGATTATCGGAACCGACGTAAATGCGATTGACAGGGCTGAAAACAGAGATTCGTTTGAAAAGGTTATGGAAACGCTTGGTATTCCTCAGCCTAAAGGACTTGCCGTTACCGATATTGAAGAGGGTGTGCGTGTAGCCGAAAATATCGGTTATCCTGTTCTCGTTCGTCCGTCGTTTGTTCTCGGCGGCAGAGCAATGCAGATTGTTGCAAATGAAAAGTCGCTTCGTCATTATTTGCAGACTGCTGTTGAAATCAATACCGAGCAGCCTGTTCTTGTAGATAAATATATTATGGGCAGAGAACTTGAGGTTGACGCAATATGCGATGGAAACGACGTATTTATTCCCGGTATTATGGAACACGTTGAAAAAACAGGCGTTCATTCGGGTGACTCAATTTCTATATATCCTACCTTCTCCGTTTCGCAGTCTGTTAAGGATAAAATTCTTGATTATACAGTTCGTCTCGGCAAGGCGATTGGTATTGTCGGTCTTTACAATATCCAGTTTATTGCTGATGAAAATGACGATGTTTATGTAATAGAGGTAAATCCGAGAAGTTCAAGGACAGTGCCGTTTCTTTCAAAGGCAACGTCAGTCCCTATGGCGCATATCGCAACTCAGGTTATTCTTGGTCATTCGCTCAAAGAGCAGGGAATTACCGAGGTCTATCCTAAGGAAAAGGAACGCTGGTATGTTAAAGCTCCCGCATTTTCTTTTTCAAAATTAAAGGGTATGGATACTTATCTTTCGCCTGAAATGAAATCTACAGGCGAAGCTATAGGATATGATAAATCGCTGACGAGAGCGCTTTATAAAGCAATTCAGGCGTCGGGTCTTAACGTAGCCAATTACGGCACCGTTCTCGTTACAATAGCCGACCAGGACAAGCCTACAGCTTTACCGCTTGTTAAGCGCTTTTATGACCTCGGCTTTAATATTGAGGCTACAGAGGGTACCGCAAAATATCTTAAAGAGCATAATATTCGCACTCGTGTCAGAGCAAAGCTTACTCTTGATGACAGCGATGAAATTTTAATGGCGCTTCGCCAGGGTCATATCGCTTATGTTATCAACACCATAGATATTAACGCAGGCGATTCCCATTCGGACGGCTCGGAAATCCGCCGTGCGGCAGTTGAAAATAATGTTACAATGTTTACATCTCTTGACACAGTTAAGGTGTTCCTTGACGTGCTTGAGGAGATTACGCTCGGTGTTTCAACGATAGACGCTGATTAAACAGGATTTGATTATGTATAAAGAAAATATTTACAAAATTTTATATAATGAAAAAATTGCAAAAGATGTCTTTAAAATGATTCTTGAAGGCGATACTCAGTATATTACCGCACCGGGGCAATTTATCAATATTAAACTTGACGGATTGTTTTTACGACGCCCGATTTCAGTTTGCGACTGTGATGAATCAACAATTACGATAATTTACAAAATTGTCGGTACAGGTACCCGGCAGATGTCAGAACTTTTAGCAGGCGACAGTGTTGACGTTATTACCGGTTTGGGCAACGGTTATGATATTTCAAAGTCAAAAAAACCGCTTTTGATAGGCGGAGGGGTCGGCGTTCCGCCAATGTATATGCTTGCAAAAAAGCTTATAGAAAATTCTCAGAAGCCTACAGTTATACTCGGTTTTAATACAAAGGACGAAATATTTTATGAAAATGAGTTTAAGGCTCTCGGTATTGAAGTTCGTGTTACGACCGTAGATGGCAGTTACGGAACAAAAGGCTTTGTAACCGATGCTTTTCCAGATGATTACGATTATTTTTATACCTGCGGCCCTATGCCTATGTTTAAAGCCGTTAACGCAAAGACTGTTACTTCAGGTCAGTTTTCGTTTGAGGAGCGTATGGGATGTGGCTTTGGCGCATGTATGGGCTGTTCCTGCAAAACGAAGTATGGGAACAAGCGGATTTGTAAGGATGGGCCGGTTCTTGTTAAGGAGGAAATAATATGGTAGATTTGTCCGTAAACCTTGCAGGAATGAAAATGGATAATCCTGTAGTTCCGGCGTCGGGTACATTTGGATACGGTAAGGAATTTAAAGATTTTTATGACATCAATATTCTCGGATCGTTCTCGTTTAAGGGAACGACTAAGGATGCACGTTTTGGAAATCCTACACCACGTATTGCCGAATGTACTTCGGGTATGATTAACGCAGTCGGTTTGCAAAATCCCGGTGTAAATCACGTTATAGAACACGAACTTCCCGAAATGAAAGAGTTTTTTTATAAGCCTGTAATAGCAAACGTATCAGGATTTTCGGTAGAGGATTATGCTTATACCTGTCAGCTTCTTGATAAGCAGGAGCAGGTCGGAATACTTGAGGTTAATGTTTCCTGCCCTAATGTTCACGGAGGCGGAATGAGTTTCGGCACTTCTCCCGAATGTGCAGCTGAGGTTACAAAAGCGGTAAAGGACGTTACGACAAAGCCTGTTTTTATAAAACTTTCGCCTAATGTAACCGATATTGTTTCAATCGCAAAGGCTTGCGAAGATGCCGGCGCAGACGGAATATGCCTTATCAATACAATGCTCGGTATGAGAATTGATTTAAAAAAACGCCAGCCGGTTATTGCAAATAAAATGGGAGGATTCAGCGGCGACGCAATTTTTCCTGTTGCCGTTCGTATGGTGTACCAGGTTGCAAAAGCGTGCAGTATTCCGGTTATGGGATGCGGCGGAGTTTCTTCGGCACGTGATGTTATTGAGATGATGATGGCGGGCGCAACAGCCGTTCAGGTCGGTGCCGCCAATCTTGTTAATCCTTATGCGTGTAAAAATATAATCGAGGCACTTCCCGAGGAGTGTGCAAAACTCGATATAGATAAAATAAGTGATATAATAGGAGTGATTGACTAATGGGTAAAGACGTAATTGTAGCGTGTGACTTTTCATCCGCAAAGGCAACATTTGATTTCCTTGATAAGTTCAAAGATGAAAAGCCGTTCGTAAAAATCGGAATGGAGCTTTTTTATGCAGAGGGCCCGTCGATAGTCAGGGAAATTAAGAAAAGAGGACATAAGATTTTTCTTGATTTAAAACTGCATGATATTCCGAATACTGTAAAAAAATCAATGGCGGTTCTTTCAAATCTCGACGTTGATATGACGAATCTTCACGCCGCAGGAACTATTGAAATGATGAAAGCTGCACTTGAAGGACTTACAAGAGAGGACGGTACAAGACCTCTTTTAATCGCAGTAACTCAGCTTACCTCAACGAGTGAAGAGCGTATGCAAAACGAGCTGCTCATCAATGCCACAATCAATGATACAATAGTGAAATATGCCCAAAATGCAAATGCAGCGGGACTTGACGGCGTAGTTTGTTCACCGCTTGAGGCAGGTATGGTTAAAGACGCTTGCGGAAAATCGTTTATGACTGTAACGCCGGGAGTTCGTTTTGCCGACGGCGACATTGGCGACCAGGTAAGAGTTACAACGCCTGCCAAAGCTAAAGAAATCGGTTCAGACTATATTGTTGTCGGAAGACCTATAACCGCAGCCGACAACCCTGTAGCCGCTTACAGAAGATGCGTTGAAGAATTTGTTGGATAAGGAGAAAATAATATGGAAGCATACAAAAGAGAATTTATTCAGTTTTTAGAGGGTGCAGGGGTTTTAAAATTCGGCGACTTCACCGCCAAAAGCGGAAGAAAAATACCTTATTTTATAAATGCCGGTGATATAAAAACAGGCGAGCAGATTCAAAAACTCGGCGAGTTTTACTCAAAGGCATATTTTGAAAAAATCGGAAATAAAAAGACGGTTCTTTACGGCCCTGCATATAAGGGTATCCCGATTGCCGTTTCGGTTGCCGTAGCACTTGCAAAGCAGGGCTTGGACGTACCGTTTTTCTTTAATCGAAAAGAGGAAAAGGATCACGGCGAGGGCGGAGTTTTTGTCGGCTATACGCCAAAGCAAAACGAGGAAATTGTTATTGTAGAGGACGTTATCACCGCCGGTACAGCAATAAGAGAAAGTATGTCGATTCTTTCAAAATTAGATGGCGCAAAGGTTTCGGCAGTATTTGTTATGGTTGACCGTAAGGAAAAAGGCAAGACCGAGAAATCAGCTATGGCTGAGGTCGGCGAAGAATACGGCTTTCCCGTATATTCCGTTGTTGATGTTTATGATATTATTGAATATCTTGAGGAAGATGAAAATAACGCTGAAAATGTTGCACGTATAAAGAAATATCTTGAAACATACGGCGCAAAAGATTAAGCTGTTAAAACCAATAATCATATAAAGAAAGGTTTTTAAAATGCGGCATTTACTTGACACTACAGATTTGTCACTTGAAGAAATTGATGATATGATTGCTATGGCTGTTGATATTGTCAATAATAAAGAAAAGTATGCTCATGTGTGCGATGGCAAAAAACTCGCTACGCTTTTCTTTGAACCCTCAACAAGAACACGTCTTTCATTTGAGGCTGCTATGATGGAGCTTGGCGGCAATGTTCTCGGCTTTTCCGAGGCAAGCTCAACATCCGCTTCTAAGGGAGAATCGGTTGAGGACACAGTAACAATGGTTTCCTGCTATGCTGATATTATAGCAATGCGTCATTCGCTTGAGGGTGCGCCGAGAGTAGCAAGCTATCGTTCGGGCGTTCCTATCATCAATGCAGGCGACGGCGGTCATTCACATCCTACGCAAACGCTTACCGACCTTTTTACAATCTATCGTGAAAAGGGCACGTTTGATAATTTAACAATCGGACTTTGCGGAGATTTAAAATTCGGAAGAACCGTCCATTCGCTTATTAAAGCAATGTCAAGATATAAGAATATAAAATTTGTTTTAATTTCTCCAAAGGAGCTTTCTGTTCCCGATTACATTAAAAGTGATGTGCTTGATAAAAGCGGTCACAGTTATATCGAGGTTGAAAAAATGGAGCAGGTTATGGACAGCCTTGATATTCTTTATATGACACGTATACAGCGTGAACGCTTCTTCTCCGAGGATGAATACTTAAAGCATAAGGACGCTTTTATTCTTGACCTTAATAAGCTTAAAACAGCTAAAAAGGATTTAACTATAATGCATCCTTTGCCAAGGGTAAATGAAATTGCCGTTGAGGTTGACGATGACCCGAGAGCAAAATATTTTGTCCAGGCTTTAAACGGCAAATATATCCGTATGGCGCTTATAATAACTCTGCTTAAATGGGGAGGTGCTCTTTAATGAATATTGACGCTATTGAAAACGGCTATGTAATAGATCATATCCCTGCGGGAAAGGGTATGACGGTTTATGAAATTCTAAACCTAAGCGCTCTATCGTGCCAGGTTGCTATTATTACGAATGCAAAATCAAAAAAGAATATTGCAAAGGATATTATAAAAATCAATGATTTGATTGACCTTGATTTAGACGTGATTGCTTATGTTGCACCCGAGGCTACGGTTAATGTAATTAAAAACAGTATCAGGGTCGAAAAGAGAAATCTGTCAAAGCCGAGTAAACTCGTTAATGTCATTAAGTGCCAAAACCCAAGGTGTATATGTAATAATGAACCTATCGACCATGTGTTTACACTTACTGACGAAAAAGGAACATATCGCTGTATCTATTGCGAAACAAAAGCAAATTAACCTAAAAAGAACACCCTCTTGTGCCAATAAAGCATAAGAGGGTTTTTGGCAAATGGTTCAAATTGTTACCTAACTGTTACATAATTACAACGATGAGGTCACATATTGACAAAAATCATAGTGAAGTGGTACGATTAACTATAAGTAATTTAAAATCAAAAAATTCAGTTAGGAGAGATTCTGAAACAATGAAAAAGTTTATTAGTTTGTTTTTATCAATCGCAATGCTGCTTAGCATTACCGCCGGTATTGACTTCTCGGCTTATGCCGATACATATTCAGGCACTTGCGGTGATAATCTCATTTGGTCACTTGATACAGATACAGGTGTACTCACAATAAGCGGCTCCGGCGATATGAAGAACTATTCAAGCTCTTCAAGTGCCCCATGGTATAATTATAGTGATTCAATTACAGATGTTGAATTATTAAGTGGGATAACAAGTATCGGAGAAGATGCATTTTCTCATTGCAAAAGTTTAGCAAGTGTAATAATTCCTAACAGTGTGATAAATATAGGTAAATTTGCATTTTGGTATTGCACAAGTTTAACAAGTGTAACAATTCCTGACAGTGTAACAAGTATAGGTAGTTATGCATTTCATGAATGCTCAAGTTTAACAAGTATAACAATTCCAGACAGCGTAACAAATATAGGCAATTGTGCATTTACAAGTTTAACGAGTATTGATGTAGATGAAAATAATGAATATTATTCATCACAAGATGGTGTATTGTTTAATAAAAATAAAACAAAATTAGTTTGTTATCCTGCCGAAAAAGCGGAAACATCTTATAAAATTCCAGACAGTGTAACAAGTATAGGTGATAGTGCATTTTATGAATGCTCAAGTTTAACAAGCGTAACAATTCCTGACAGTGTAATAAGTATAGGTAGTTGTGCATTTTACTATTGTACAAGTTTAAAAAGCGTAACAATTCCTAATAGTGTAACAAGTATAGGATATTATGCTTTCAGAGATTGTACAAGTTTAAAAAGCGTAACAATTCCTAATAGTGTAACAAGCATAGGCAGTAATGCATTTACTGACTGCACAAGTTTAACAAAAACGAATTATACCGGTACAATAGATGATTGGGTTTCTATTTATTTTGCTGATGGTGCAGCAAACCCCATATCTCATAGCGAAAAATTATATATTAATAATATTTTACAAACAAACATAACTATCGACGAGGCAAGTGAAATATCTGCATATGCATTTGAATATTGTTCAAGTATAAGAAGTGTAACAATTGGTGACAGCGTAACAAGTATAGGTGAACATGCATTCGTTTGGTGTGATAATTTAACAAGTATAACAATTCCTGACAGCGTAACAAGTATAGATAATTGGACATTTGGATATTGCTCAAGTTTAACAAGTATAACAATTCCAGACAGTGTAACAAGTATAGGTAGTTATGCATTTGGATATTGTACAAGTTTAACAAGTATAACGATTCCTGACAGTGTCACAAGTATAGGTGATTATGCATTTGAACGTTGTACAAGTTTAACAAGTGTAACAATTCCTAATAGTGTAATAAATATAGGTAAATATACATTTTGGTATTGCACAAGTTTAACAAATGTAACAATTCCTGACAGCGTGACAAGTATAAGCACATATGCATTTGGGTATTGCACAAGCTTAACCGATGTATATTATGCAGGCAGTGAAGATGATTGGAATAATATAAGTATCGGAAGTTCTAATACATATTTAACCAATGCAACAATTCATTATAATTCATCGGATACTGATACAAATAGTGATTTTGAGTATGAAGTGCTTGATGACGGTACAGCTGAAATTACTGGTTATTCAGGCACAGAAACAGATATAACAATCCCATCAACTATTGATGGATATACAGTTACAAGCATAGGCGATTATGCTTTTGAATTTAATGATGATTTAACAAGCATAACAATACCAGATGGTGTAACAAGTATTGGTGAGTGGTCATTTGCAGGATGCTATAATTTAGTAAACTTAGATATTCCTGACAGCGTAACAAATATAAACAACTGTGCATTTTTATTATGCATAGGTCTAACAAGTATAACGATTCCCGATAGCGTAATGAGTATAGGCTATGGTGCGTTTGCTGGTTGTATAAGTTCAACAAGTATTGATGTTAGTGATAAAAATGAATATTATTCATCGCAAGACGGAGTTTTATTCAATAAAGATAAAACAGAATTAATACAATATCCGGCCGGAAACGAAAGTACTTCATATCAAATACCTGACAGTGTATCGAGTATAAGTGGTTATGCGTTTGTATATTGCTATTATTTAAAAAGTGTAGCAATTTCCGACAGCGTAGCAAGTATCGACGATGATACGTTTTATGCATGCGAAAATTTAACAAGCGTAACAATTCCAGACAGCGTAACGAGTATAGGTTATGGTGCATTTGCTTATTGTACAAGTTTAATAAGCGTAACAATTCCTAATAGCGTAACAAGAATATACGATTGTGCGTTTTATGATTGCGAAAATATAACAGATGTATATTTCACTGGTAGTGAAGATGATTGGAATAGTATATCAATCGGTGACGATAATGAATATTTAACAAATGCAACAATTCATTATAATTCATCAGGTGACACAACCGCATACGATTCTTTCATACAAAGCTTTGATGTAAGCACATATGCTGCAGACGACCTTATAAATAACAGTGAGTCATACGCACTTGATTATTATGAAAATGACTTTCAAGATCCATCCGAAATAATGGTAAATGCACTGAAAGCCGACAGCAGTTTTGTTAATACCGTTGCTGCATGGGAAGCTTCAAACGCTATATTGGATGTAAATATTGATGCTGCTGTTGATTTTAATCTTGATATTGTCAGCTATTATGAAGCAATATTGTTCAGTATGTGCGAAAATACTATTGAAAGCAGTACATTTTTAGATGTATATGATTATTCACTTGCTGTTAATTTAATTAAGTTTGGCAATAAAATTGATAAATTCATTAACAACTATAAAGATGCGAATATAACATATGATAAAACACTGACCGATGATCAAAAGGAACTTTTGCTTAAAGATTTGTCATATGATAAAGATTCCGCAGATTGCATTGATTTAGCAACAAAGGTGCTTGACTATACAGACGACCTTAATTCTTTTTATAAAACAATGTCCGTCTATTATTCAATGGAATCGACTGCCGGTGAACTTCTGCCTGTATTGGAAGAAGTAAGAAATTGCAGTACTGACGAGAATCTTAATATTGCACTTGACAGAGTTATAAGAAGTATTGAAAGTCAATATGGTGCATTGTTGACTTCTATTGAATCAGGTGCATATCAGGTTTACCAATGGGAAACCGATGTTGTTATTGATATGTTATTAGATGAGTTGGTTAAACTTAATCCTGTTGTTAAAACTCTCAAAACAGCTGGAGCAATAGGCAAAACTATATCAAATTTTGCATTTTCTACCGATGCCACAATTGAACAATTTTATGCTATGAAATGCCTTGGAAATTTCCAGTCATATTTAAAAACAGCCGTAACCGCTATGCGCTCTGATTATCAAACAGATAAAACAAGTGAAAATGCACAAAACTATATAATTTCACTTAATATGCTTTTCAATTCATATGATTTAGGCTGCGAATACGCAAGCGAGTATGGAGAAATTGTGTATGAAAAAGCACTTGTCGGCAAAGCATTTATGAGCAACAGCGAAACATATGCCGGATATAAAGAAAATGTACAGGAAATACAAACGGCGCTTACCAATCAACTCAATGCAATAAATAAATATTGGGCGTTTAATCTTATGGAAGATTGCCCTGAATTATTTGATGTTGTTGCCGAGTCGATCCAACTGTATAAATTGGATGCTCTTGACGATACTATGATACGCTTATCGGGACTTAATTTTGATTATACCGGCGAAGAAATATGCCCTAAGGTTTATGTATGTGCAAACGGAGAATATCTCACCGAGGGTGAGGATTTTACTGTTGAATACAGTAATAATATTTCTATCGGAACGGCATCTGTAACAATAACAAGCACCAATCAATATTATCCCGGAACAGTTACCCGATATTTCTCAATTAATGATGATAATTTCGTTACGGAATATAACATCAGGGACAACGGCAGACCCGAAAGCAGTTACTTAAAGTCAAGCTCATTTATGAGTATGACAAATTCTCTGCTGTTAGCTTCTGCCAATGATGATTTTGTTGTTCAGGTATATGACGGCGATACACTCGTTGCAGAGGTTGCCGACGGTGAAATTATTGAAAATCAAATCCCTGTAATCATAAATAACGGTAATATAACAATTTTGATGAACGATAGGGATTATACAGTAAAATATTCTTCACTCAACGGCAGAAATATTGATGTAGGTATTTCTTCATACGCAAGCGATAAAACCGTTGAAAGTACCGTAACCTATACAGATTTAACTATAGCTTCATCAAGCGAAAGTGAAAATGTGGTTGCTAAAAGTACTGACGGCTTGCAAAGCACATTTACAAATGATGGTGAAACAGTAAACTCATCTTATGATTCAACTGATACCGATAACTTAATAAGTTATTCAATAACTGCTCAAAATTGTACTTCATCAAAAACTCAGGCATATCCCGGTGAAATTATATATGTAAATTATTCTGCAACCGCAACTTATGATTTTGTTGGTTGGACGACATCATTTGACAATAATTACACAAGTGAATCTTTTTCATTTGTTATGCCTGCCGAAGATGTTAGTATTACTGCTGAATGTGAGTGCAATCACTTAAATTGTGAACTCGAAACAGTAGCTGCAACTTGCACCGAAGACGGCACAAAAACATATACCTGCACTGAATGTGGTTATACATATACCGAAATAATTTCTGCAACAGGTCACAGTTATGACAGTGGAGTTGTAACAAAGGCTGCAACATGTTCCGCAACAGGTGTAAA
>JAJBVC010000100.1:0-13821 GCA_020860025.1 Clostridiales bacterium
CCATTTTATCACCATTTAAAGATTTTATTTTACATAAACCGTCGTTTTCTCAATCATATGATTTTTGACGTTATGTACTTCAATTTTAAGATTTTCGGTTTCACACACAAAACTTTCACCGTCGCTCGGAATTTGCTCAAGCAGAGAACAAACATAGCCGTTAAAAGTGTCTATAGTATTCGACGGCATCTCTTTATTAAGAGCCTGTGCTACATCCGCAAGGTCGGCACTGCCGTAAATGCACCATTTATTATCGCCGAGCTTTTGAATTTCCTGAGGTTTTGCCTTTTCCTCAACCTCATACATATCGCCAACAAGCGATTCGAGTAAATCGTGGAGTGTAATTATTCCGGAAAGACCGCCGTATTCGTCAACAACGACGGCAAAATATTTTCTGCTTTTTCTCATTTCGTTAAAAAGCACATTTGCTTTCATGCCCTCTGGAATAAAAAACGGCTTGTCAACTGCGTTTTTCATTACCGATTCCTTGCTTTTATCATCAAGACGAAAGTAATCCTTCGTATCAAGAACGCCGACTATATCCTCATTATTTTCATTATATATAGGAAAAAATGAATGTCTGCATTTTTCAATAGTATTTTGCCACTTCTCAACGCTGTCGCTCAGTCTTATTGAATCGACATCAATTCTGTGTGTACAA
Source organism: Clostridiales bacterium (assembly GCA_020860025.1). GTDB lineage: Bacteria > Bacillota > Clostridia > Oscillospirales > Acutalibacteraceae > Eubacterium_R. The sequence goes on from JAJBVC010000100.1 coordinate 662, forward strand.
ATTTGGTCAACAGACGTATCGTCAAATTCAAAAACATTTTGAATCATTTCTTTTTCGGAGTTTTTTATAGTTCCCTGTTCAATCCCCTGAGCGAGCATCATACGAATTTCTTCCTCGCTGACACGGTCGTCGGTTTCATTCGGGTCAATACCGAAAATGCGAAGAAGAAGATTTGTTGAAGCTGTTAAAATAAACACTATCGGCTTAAAAACTTTTGATACGCCGTAAAGAAGTCCCGACATTCCGAGAGCCATTTGATCAGCCTTTTTCATTGCTATACGCTTTGGAACAAGCTCGCCGAACACAAGGTTAAAATAAGCAAGAACAACAGTTATCACTATTACTGTAATATTGCTTACAAGCGATTCGGAAACCGAAATATTTGTTTTCATAATTGCCTCAACAATAGGCTTTGCAAATTTATCGGCGGCAAAAGCACTGCTTAACAAACCGGCGAGCGTTATTGCTACCTGAATTGTTGCAAGAAATCTTGACGGTTCGCTGACAAGTGCGGTAAGACGAATTGCTCTCTTATCGCCGTCAGACGTCATTTTGCTGAGCTTTGCATCGCTCATAGAGATAACCGCTATCTCTGCGCTGGCAAAAACAGCGTTTAAAAATATAAGTACAACTAATAAGATTACAGATCCTATCATAGTAAGCACCATAGCCTTTCAATATAATATAGTATAAAATTATATTTACTATATAAATCAATATAAGAATTGAGGTAAATTTTTCTTTATTTGATATTATTTTGAATTTTAGCGGCTGTGAGCGTATTTTGCATAAGCATTGAAATTGTCATAGGGCCTACTCCGCCCGGAACAGGAGTAATATAATCGCATTTATCCTTAACGTTTTCAAAATCGACATCGCCGCAAAGCTTGCCATTTTCGTCACGGTTCATACCAACGTCAATTACTACTGCACCATTCTTAACCATATCGGCTGTAACAAATTTCGCTTTTCCTAACGCCGCTACGAGAATATCAGCAGTCCTTGTAATCTCCCGTAAATTAACAGTCTTTGAATGAGTGATTTCGACAGTTGCATTCTCGTGAAGAAGAAGCATTGCCATAGGCTTTCCCACTATATTGCTTCTGCCGATTACGACGGCTTTTTTGCCTGAAACATCAACGCCCGTTGAATGTATAAGCTCCATAACTCCGGCGGGAGTACATGGCAGAAAATTATAATCGCCTATCATAATAGCGCCGACATTTACGGGATGAAATGCGTCAACATCTTTTATTGGGTCAATACGATTTATTACCTCTTTATCGTCAAGATGCTTAGGCAGCGGAAGCTGACAGAGAATACCGCTTATTTCCTTTCGTGAGTTAAGCGTTTCTACAAGGCTGTTAAGTTCCTGCTGAGTAGTATTTTCGGGCAGTGCAAATTTCTCGCTGTAAAAGCCTACCTCTTCGCACGCTTTTTCCTTATTTCTTACATAAACCTGTGATGCGGGGTCATCTCCGACAATTATAACTGCAAGACCGGGCGTAATTCCCTGCTGCTTTAATTCCTTTGTCTGAGCGGCAACACGCTCTCTTACCTGCTTTGATACTGCTTTTCCGTCAATTATTTGTCCCATTTTCTATCTCCGCCTTTTCTTTTTTATTTTCATTTATATTTTCATTATTAGTTTCATTATTATTTTCAAGTGTATTCTTATTTGTATTCGTTTTTGTATTCACATCTTCGTTTTGCGTTTCGGAATCATTTTCAGTTTTAACGGTCACCGCTTCTGAAATCGGTTCGACCGCTTCACCGTCTGCGACAAGCGGCTGTAGCATAAGACGTGGTGAAAGAGTACCCTTTTTAAGTTTTACCATATTTACAATATGCAAAGTAGCAAATACAATAACTACAATCGCCGACAAAAGCTGGCTTACACGAATAGTAGTATCGCCGATATAAAGCGAATCCGTTCTCATTCCCTCAACTACCATTCTTTCAAGACCATACCACACACCGTAAAGCAGAAAAATTTCTCCTTTATACTTTCTTCTTTTGTGAACAATATAATTTAGAATAAAGAAACCGAGAATACACCATACACTTTCGTAAAGAAATGTCGGATGAACAGCTACGTCAGGGTCAACCTCAATGCCCTTTGCCGCTAACGTATCGGCACTTGCTTCAAGAGTATCGTGAATTTTTAAGCTCCACATTCTGAAAAGCGCAGTTTGGGTATTGGTGCCAAATGCTTCCTGATTAAAGAAATTGCCCCATCTTCCTATTCCCTGACCTATCAAAAGTCCGAGAGCGCCTAAATCAAGAAGATTAGGAAAGTTTATTTTACCGATTTTACATCCTATGGCCGCTCCTATCAGCGCACCTATAATACCGCCGTATATTGCTATTCCGCCGTTCCATATCTGTACGATTTCGGAAAGATGTTCTTTATAATATGACCATTCAAAAATAACATAATATGCTCTGGCGCCGATTATACCTAAAATCGTACCCCAAATAAGCACATCAGTCATACCGTCAAGGCTCATCTTCCACTTATAAGCCATTCTGCCGCCATAAAGCACCGCCAAAACAAAGCCGAACGCTATAATAATTCCGTACCAGTGAATATCATAGCTACCGATTGAAAAGGCGACTGACGGCAAATCGAAATCAATTCCGAGCCCGTCAAAATATACTCTTGTATAATCACTCATTAAAAATCTCCCAATTATCACTTAACTACCGAAAGCGCACTGTATTTTTCATCCATAACAGACGAAAGCCTTTTTTCAATATCGCTTTTAGTTACGTTTTTATAAATCTCAAGCGTATCAAACACTGAATATCCGCCGAAGTGAGCGCTTATAATTCCGTTTGCTATTGAGTCGATATTATTATACTCCATTATTTCCTTGCCGTAAAGGGAGCGTCGTACCTGCTCGAAAATATCGTCGTCAATTCCGTCGCTTTTCAGCCTTGCGACTTCTTTTTTTATTTCGTTTGCTACCGCTTTTGGATTTTCACTTTCGCCGTCAAACATCACGGCCTCATAGCCGTAGCCTATAAAATACTCCTTTGAAAATCCTGTGTTAATAAGACCTTTGTCAAAAAGCCTATTGTAAAGCGGTGAGGTATCTCCTGCGAGAATTTCAAGTAAAATATTGGTTTCAACTATTGTTTTTATATCCTGCTCGGGATTTTTACATTCTTCTTTATAACCGAATGAAAATACAGGCATACTGACGGCAAGATGATATTCGCTGTAATCATCAACAATTTCCCTCGGCTCGCCGTCGAATGAACGCTCAATTTCAAGAGGCTGCGCCGTTGTCAGCATTTCGTCGCATATTTCGGTTACCTGCTGCGGTGTAACATTGCCCACAACAGCAAGCGCCATATTGTGAAGATTGTAAAACGTATTATAGCAGTCATAAAGCAGCTTGTCCGTAATTTTTGCGATTGATTCAACCGTGCCCGCAATATCTATTCGTACAGGATGGTTGTGATAAAGCAGTTTTAAAAGATTGAACGTACTCATCCAGCCCGCCACATCATAATACATTGTGATTTCCTGTCCGATAATACCCTGCTCTTTTTCAACTGTTTCCTTTGTAAAATAAGGATGAGTTACAAAATCAAGCAGAATTTTGAGCGATTCATTAAAATTATCACTGCACTGAAAAAGATAACACGTTCTGTCAAACGATGTATAAGCGTTAGCGGAGGCACCCGTTTTTGCATAACGTGCAAAAGCGTCTAAATCTTCACTTTCAAAAAGCTTATGCTCAAGAAAATGAGCAATACCCTCCGGAACAACAGTCCATTCATTACTGTCAGAACGTTTGAATTTCGTGTCAATAGAGCCGTACTTTGTACCGAAAATCGCATATGTCGATGAATAATTTTCTTTTGGCATCACGTAAATTTTAAGTCCGCTTGGGTGATCGATTTCATAAATTTTTTCATCTAAAGCAGAAGATTTAATTTCTTTCATCATTCTTCCCCTTTCAAAGCAGTAAGCTTATATACTGTATCAAGCGTAATAAGCGACGCACATTCTTTAATCTGTTCAAGCGTAACCGAATTGTTTTCATCGGCAGACATTTCGGGCGATTTTATAACACTTTCCGTTATCTGATTTGAGTACCAATTATCAAGCATTTCGGGCGAATCGTTTACAGATGAAATTATATCGTTGATTGCCATTTTTGACGATTCAAATTCTTCCTTGCAGTTGCCGTTTTTAATTTCATTGAGCTGATTAAGTATCTCATTTACAGCCTTGTCCATATTTTCCTCATTACATCCGCACTGCACTAAAATACAGCTTTTTAAACGTGTATAGCGTGCTGAGCAGTAGTAGCAAAGGCTCATTTTTTCACGCACGTTCATAAAGAGCTTTGAATAAGGCCCGCCGCCGAAAACATCACAAAATGTGCGCATTGCCGGCGTAAGCTTGTCGTCAGGCTTAAGATTAACACGAAAGCCTAAAACAAGCTTTCCCTGTTTAACGTCAATACGCTCAAGCTCATTCTTTACACTGTCAGCCTTAGGAATGAAAACCGACTGAGGCAATTTTTCATATTTACGTTCAATCGATGAAAACTTATTTTCAATCAAGGTCTTAACTTTTTCTATATCCGTGTCACCAACGACGTTAATCATAATTTTCGCTTTTGAGAGAAGATTTTTCCACGCTGATAAAATATCATCACTGTTAAGCGACTTTACCTGACTAATTGTACCATAGCGGTTAATTCCGTAAGGCTCGTTTTTAAACATTGTTTTTTCAGTCTGACGAAGAACATAGGTGCGTTTTTCATTCTCCTCGGACTCGATTTTCTCAATAAGAACACGCTTTTCAGCTTCAATATCCTCGGCGAGAAAAGTGCCGTTCTCATCAAGATTCGGCTCAAAAAGCATCGACATCAAAAGCTCTGTACATTCAAGCGATATACTCTTTTTGTCAAGAGAAAACCTGTCATCAAGGCAGGATATAAGAAGCGTCAGCACCTGACACTCTCCGTTTTTATCAACATACGGCTGTAAAGAAGCGCCATATAAAGAGGCAAGTTTTCTGTTTAAATCAATCATTTTTGGGTATGCCCCGGATTTTCTTGAAAGCAAGCCTATTAAAAGAGCATTTGCGGACGCAGTATCGCTTTTAAGCGGTACCGCAAGACTTACGGAAATCTCGTTAGTTTTAAAATGCCCTGCTTTGACATTTAAAAGAGTTATTCCGTCTGAAATTTCTATTTTTTTAAAACTCAATTACAATTCCTCCCAATTTATAGAGAAAATTAAATTTTTGATAATCACGTTGTTTTTGCACGTCAAGACTTATCAAAAACTAATATAACATATTATTACCAAAATTTCCACATATTATTTAAAGTAATAAATAAAGCAGCGCCAAAATCAGCATATTATCAGCACCTTCACGTGAAAGAAGAAGAATCAGTACTAAAATAACAAGGTCTGACTTATCCTCTTTTTCAGATTCCTCACTGTTGCTACTGTCGTCGCTGCGACTTCTTGGCTGTTCACTTTCAATATTATGAAAATTTATTGAGTTAATAACATTTTCACTCTGCTCCTCATCGCCCATAAATTTTGACGCTTTGCTTTGCATCTCCCTTACTCGCCTTTTTGCTTCATTTATATCAGCGTCGGAAAAATACGCCATTAAAACAACTCCCTGAGCAGCGGAAGCACCTCAAACAATTTAAGTATTCTGAGCGCCTGATCTGCTTTGTTTTGAGTTTCGGGACTTAAATGCGGTTTTAATGCTAAAATTAAATCTGCATTTTTACTTTTTGTATTATTCATTTTTTCAAATATTGTTTTGGCTTTCATTATCATTTCAAAATCCATAGAATCAAGACCAAGACCTGCCGGCAAAACGCTGTTGCCGGCATTATTATTTGAAACACCGTTGTTATTATTGTTGTTATTGCCTGTGTTACCGGGTTTTGCCGTCTGCGTTGCCGGCGAGTCGGTACTTTCCCAGGTGTTCTCTCCACCGAGAATTGACGATGCGACACCCTTTAGCATATCAATATCCTCAGCTGAAAGACTTGAAATAATATCGTTTATGTTATCCATATTACTTTCCTTCCGTCAGCTTTTTCATCAGTTCCTTTGCCTGCGGTGTGGACAAAAGTTTCTCCGTAGCCGACTTATCCGATAAAATATTTTTTAGCTTTGTCGCTGTGTTTTCGGAAAGATTTTTGCTAAGAAACTCGTCTAAATTACCCGAATTTGCAGCCTCTTTCATTTTATTTACATCTATTTTGTTATTTTTGGCATTATTTAACAGTTTGTCAGTATTATTATTCATTGAAATCCCCTTTTCGTTGTTATATAATAATTATAATATAATCATAAAATATAATCATAATACAATCTATGAATTAAGGCAGGAATTTATGAATGAGAATTATAGTTATTTCCGATTCGCACCGTGCAAAAGGAAATTTATTTGAAATTGTTGAAAAACATATGAACAGCAGCGATTTATTTATTTTTTTGGGCGACGGCGAAGATGATTTTGACTCAGTTCTTGCGCTTTATCCGGACCTGAAATATGAACGTGTAGCAGGCAACTGCGATTGGTACAGCACATATCCGCTTTATAAAAGCATTAAGGCAAACGGTAAAACAATTTTCTTTTCCCACGGTCATCCTTTTCATGTAAAATTCGGTTACGATGAAATTATACGTGAAGCACGCTCGGTTAAAGCTGATATATGTCTTTTTGGTCACACGCATAACCAGTATACAAATTATGACAACGGACTTTATATAATGAATCCTGGCTCGGTAGCAGACGGCAGATACGGAATTATTGACATTGTTTCAGGTGGTATTGACCTCAATCCTCAAAGAATTTAAAAAATCAAATATACAAGAAAACCCGACGAGTTCTTAGATTAAGCCCGTCGGGTTTTTATATAAAGGCATCATTCAAAAGTGAATTCGCCATTCTTGTAATCAATGGTGCAGTGACTGCCAAGCTTCTTTTCGAGTATCAGTTCCGAAAGTTTATCCTCAAACTGTGTTTGAATTGCACGACGTAAAGGTCTTGCACCGTAAACTTTATCAAAGCCTGCGTCTGCAATGGCTGAAATTGCATTATCGGTAATTTCAACCTCTGTACCCAAATCGGCAACACGTTTTATAAGACCTAACGTCATTCGCCTTGCAATTTCTGTAATATCATCCTTTTCAAGCTGATTAAAGACGATGATTTCGTCAATTCTGTTTAAAAATTCAGGCTTAAATGTTTTTTTCAAATCAGCCATTACAAGCTTTTCGATATTTTCATTTTCACTTGAATTTTCGCCGCCGAAACCGAGTGATGATTTATTATCGGTAATCTTTGACGCACCGACATTTGACGTCATAATTATTACTGCGTTTTTGAAGCTTACCTTTCTGCCCTGAGAGTCGGTTAAAACACCGTCCTCGAGAATTTGCAAAAGCATATTAAACACGTCCGGGTGAGCTTTTTCAATTTCATCAAACAGTACCACAGAGTATGGCTTTCTGCGGATTTTTTCGGTAAGCTGTCCGCCTTCGTCAAAGCCTACATAACCCGGAGGCGAGCCTATGAGTTTTGATACCGTATGCTTTTCCATATACTCTGACATATCAAGCTTAATAATCGCTTCTTCATCACCGAACATTGTTTCAGCCAAGGTTTTGCAAAGTTCGGTTTTGCCGACGCCCGTAGGCCCGAGGAAAATGAATGAGCCTATTGGCCTGTTAGGATTTTTAAGACCTGCTCTGCCACGGCGAATTGCCCTTGCCACACTTGAAACAGCTTTGTCCTGACCTACGATTCTCTCGTGAAGGATTTTCTCCAAATTCATCAGTCGTTCGGATTCCTCTTCGGTAATCTGAGTTGCGGGAATACCTGTCCATGCGGAAACTACCGACGCAATATCCTCGGTTGAAACCTCCTTTACCTGATGAGAAGATAAGTTTTTCCACTTGTCCTTTTCTTCGTTAAGAAGAGTACGAAGATTATTTTCCTTATCACGTATTTTTGCAGCATTTTCAAAATCCTGCGAACGTACTGCCGAAGCTTTTTCCTCCTCAAGTAATTTGAGTTCCTTTTCCATTTCCTTTAAATTATCGGGAACAGTATAAGCTTTAAGGCGGACACGTGATGCCGCTTCGTCTATAAGGTCAATAGCCTTATCGGGCAAAAATCTGTCAGTAATATAACGTGCTGACATTTTAACGGCATTTTCAATAGCATCGTCGCTGATTTTAACTTTATGGTGAGCCTCATACTTATCACGCAGACCCTTGAGTATTAAAACAGTTTCCTCCTCGGTAGGCTCGCCAACCGTTACAGGCTGAAAACGTCTTTCAAGAGCGGCGTCCTTTTCAATATTCTTTCTGTATTCATCAATAGTTGTTGCGCCTATTACCTGAATTTCGCCACGTGCAAGCGACGGCTTTAAAATATTGGCTGCATCGGTTGCACCCTCGGCGGCACCTGCGCCCATAATTGTATGAACCTCATCTATAAACAGGATAACGTCTTTCGCCGCTTTAACTTCGTCCATAGCTTTTTTGATTCGTTCCTCAAAGTCGCCACGGTATTTTGTGCCCGCAACCATTGAAGTTAAATCAAGCGCTACAATTTTTTTATCGTTAAGAAGCTCGGGAACCTCACCTTTAACTATCTTTAGTGCAAGTCCCTCGGCTATAGCCGTTTTGCCAACGCCCGGTTCACCGATAAGACACGGATTGTTTTTTGTGCGGCGTGAGAGAATTTGAATAACACGGTTGATTTCCTCGTCACGTCCGATTACAGGATCAATTTTTCCCTCTTTTGCAATAGCCGTTAAATCTCTGCCGAATTCATCAAGAGTAGGTGTTTTTGACTTGCCGTTTTTGCCTTTTTTGCCGGGCGTAGCACCGTCCGTTCCGACACGTCCCGAAGCCTGAACAACCTCTTCAAAAAGCTGTTCCTCATCAATGCCAAAAGAATTTATGAACTTTACGGCATAGGAATCGCCCTCTTTAAGAAGTGCCATAAGCAAATGCTCTGTATCAACAAAGCTGTGACGCATTCCTCTTGCGAACTGAAAGGCAATATCAATTACCCTCTTGCTTCTCGGAGTAAAATCGTCGGGTGAAAGCCTTGTCGGAGTGCCTACTCCTATATATTCTTCAATAAGATTTTGAACATCATCCTCGGTAATCCCCTTACTTTCAAGAACGGAATAAGCGGTTCCGCCGTCAACCTTTAAAAGTCCGAGCAGAATATGCTCACTGCCTATATAATTGTGACCAAAATCTTCAGCTGCTTTAATTGCTGAATTTAACACATCATTTGCTTTTTGTGTAAAATAATTAAAACGATACATAATTTTTTCCTCCTATATTTGCATTTAACGTCAGCGGAGGAATTTTTGACTAAAGCTGTTCACGAACATACTGCGCACGCAGCTTGTCAGCTTCCTCCGGTGTTATTCCGTTTTCAACGTCAGATATTATGGTTGCAGTTCCGAGAGTATAAAGCATTGTGCCGATTTTTTCATAGCTTTCATCAAAACTGCCCATTGATATTCCGAGACGTACAAGCGACATAAGACTGTAAAATTCATCTGTTGAGAGCTTACGTGCCATTTTTAGTGTACCCATAGCACGAAAAATTCTATCCTCAAACTCATCGTATTTTATCAGCTCGTCACGAAATACACGTTCCTGCTTAATAATCTGCTCGCATATTGCATTTAGATTATCAATGGCGCTTTTTTCAGTTATTCCGAGTGAAATGCGGTTTGAAAGTTTAAAGAAATCGCCCTTGCCACCAAACAGCGGTTTAAGTGAAAAGCCTAATTTTCCAACCATATTTGTAAGCGAACTTACCATTCCCCTTGCATTTATTGCAGGAATGTGAAGTACAATCGATGCTTTAAGTCCTGTACCTAAATTCATAGGATTTGCAGTCAAAAATCCAAGTCTTTCATCAAAAGCTATATGAAGATTTTTAATAAATATATTGTCGATTTTATCCGACTTTTCATACGCCTGCTCTAAATTTTGACCTTCGACCGTTACCGACATACGAATATGGTCATCTTCGCAAAGCATTATTGAAACGCTTTCATCCTTTGACAAAAGCACTGCCGAGTAACCTGTCTGCTGCGCCATAATCGGGCTTATTATACCCTTTTCGGCAAGAGATATTTTTTTTGCGTCAGTAAGCTGTGGCAGTTCTATTAAGTCAAATTCGCCTGCCAAATCGGAATTTTGAACAGCGGCATAAATTTTTTTGCACACCGATTTACGCATATCGTCAGACATTCTGTTAGGAAACGGAACCTGCGCCAAATTCCTTGCGGTTTGTATTCTCGATGAGATAACAACGTCGCCGTTTTTACCTTGAGTGCTGTACCATCTATTCATTGTTGCCCTCCGTAAGCGAATTGATTTTATCTCTTATAACTGCTGCGTCTTCAAATCTCTGTTCCTTAACTGCATCTTTTAACTGAGCCTTTAAAGAGTCAAGCTCGCTTTCCTTAGTTTTTTCAGCCTTTTTTGGTTCTTCCTCTTCTGTATATGAAACATATTTTCCGACGTGCTTTGTTTTGCCGTGGATTTTACGAATTGACGGGTCAAGCTTATCCTCAAATTTGCTGTAGCAATCCGAACATCCCAATCTTCCGCTTTTAACAATATCGTTAAAAGATGCGCCACAGGTTTGACATCTGTCCACACCGGCAAGCGAATTCATTGCCGCTACGCCCGCTCCAAGGAAATTGCCAAGGAATGTATCGCCGAACATCTCGCCGATAGTAGGCATCTTAAATTCATCCATTACGCCAAGCTCCTTAGCACATTCTGAACAAAGGTGCATTTCCTCTTTTTGTCCGTTAATATTTTTCTTTACATAAGTTGTTGCTTCATTTTTGTTGCAATGTTGACATAACATAATATTACCTCCTAATTGATGTATGCAATAAGCATTTGCTTTAACTGATTGGCACGAATTTGATTTTTTATCTCCGTTGGCAGACCTCTGAAATTATTGTCGGAAATTACGGCAAGCATCATTTTTGCCGCTCTGTCGCTTATTATACTTTGATAATTCAAATTATTTATGTGTGCCCTTGCATTTTTTTCGTCGATTTCGCTGCCGATTGATTTTATAAGTGATACGATTGCATTGTCCTTGCTTGAGGCTCTGGTTATCATTATACATCCTCCGCCGCCTCTGCGTGATTCAATGCGGTACCCCTGCTCGGGCGTGAATCTTGAAGTAATCACGTAATTTATTTGACTCGGTACACAGCCGAGCTGTGACGCCAAATCATTACGCTGGATTTGAACTGTCGGTGTTTCATCGTCGAACATATCCAAAATCATATCGGCTATTACATCGCTGAGCTTCATTTTTCTATCACTTCCTTAAATTTTTAGGTCAAATCAAATTTGTCTTTGACTTTCTTTGACCTTTTACAATGTCATATTAGCACAAAGGTCAGAAAAAGTCAAGAGTTTTTTTGACTTTCTTTGACTTTTATTTTTTAAGTCCCAAAAACGACGTGAAATCAAGGTTAAAATCTTAGGATTTAAAAGCAAAAATTCAAATCACTTGATATTATTTTCAAAACATTATATAATATTGTTGATTTATTTTTATGGAGGTTGTTAAATTCATATGAGCACAACAATTAAAAATCACAAGTTGATATTTTCATTTACATTGCTCTTTATTTTCACATTATGTACTGCAATGCTTTTCGGTACGGTAACTGCTCAAGCGGCGACAAAGACAATAACCGACCCTGACGGATACAGCGAAACGATAGAGCTGCCCGGAAAGCCGACTTCTCTTAAAGTATCAAAGTTAACTCAAACATCGGCAACAATTAAATGGACTGCTCCTTCAAACAGAAATGTTGACGGATATTCGGTTTACCGCTACAACTCGAGTACAAAGAAGTATACCCTTGTTAAGAATACCACATCAAATTCATATAAATTGTCAGATTTAAAAACAGGAACCAAATACTCCTATGCGGTAAAGGCATATATAGAGGTTTACGGTAAAAAATATTATGGTTCATATTCAAAGGTTCTTTATTTTTACACTTCACCTAAATCCACATCATTGACAAAAGCGTCTTATTCGTCAAAAGGAAAAATTGCTCTTAAATGGAAAAAGGTTTCCGATGCAAAAGGGTACATTATTCAGTATTCCACAAGCAAAAACTTTTCAAACAGCGGACGCACCTGCACAGTTTTCGTCTCCGACAATTCAACGACATCAAAAACTATAGGCGGTCTTGCAAAAAAGACGTACTATGTTCGTATATGCTCCTACAAAACAACACAGGGAACAAGATATTGCAGTAAATGGAGTTCTGTTAAAACAGTTAAGGTTAAAGAGGGACTTTCGTTAAAGTCGATGATAAACTATACGAAAACAACGCTTGACGGTCGCTCACAAATAAAAGCTCTTACAAATAACGGCGTTGACATAAAGAAGTATTCAACTACATATGACCGCTTTAAGGCAATCTACAACTGGCACGCAAAGCATTATAAAGATTTTGCAAATTGTCTTGACTGCAACACTAATTTCAACAACTGCATTGCGGCATTGTATTCGGGCAAAAAGGATTATGACGTATTTATACTTCTTGCTGCCGATAACTTCCAAAACAATGACGGTTCTGTTGTAATGCACAAATGGTCTGTTATTTATATTTCAGGCGTACCATATATCTTTGATCCACGTCTTCAGGGTTATACGGGAAATTACACCGGAACAACTTATTTCGGCGTTACAAGCTCATCTACAGTCGGTAAAAAGTATCTTTTTGATTATTGGTACTATGTATGGGGAGCTCCTGAAAGAAGCACAATCAAACAGTACAGTGCTTAAAAAATTAGTTTTCATTATCAAATATACATCATAAACAAGGACTGCCTCACAATCAAGTGAGACAGTCCTGTTTTTTATTATATCAATATGTAAATATTATTACGACTTCTTTTCAGCAATATTATTTAGCCTTGATTTTAACTGTTGTTGTATAGGATGAGTAAACCTTTTTACCGTTTACAGTTCTGTATGCACGCATACGAACATAATAGGTTTTGCCTTTTTTAGCCGATACAGAACAGCTTGTTGTTGAATTCTTGCTGATTGTCTTTTTAGTTAC